>JBHLRJ010000050.1:0-26221 GCA_048882645.1 Candidatus Thorarchaeota archaeon | reverse complement strand
TAAAAAGTATCGATGCATGAGGAATATAGAACTCGTCTTTCTTTTTGATTACAACTGTGTGAAAATACTCAGCAAGTCCAAGAAATCCTCTGATGACCGATTCATCTTCCTCAAATTTGAAGACAACTGAAGCAATTGCTGCCCCCGTGCCAAATTTTACATTATCATATACTCTTTCATCAATTAAAGGGATTTTAAGCTCATTAACAATTTCGTAGACTCGTTTAATGAAATAATTCACGCTTAGGCGTGAATCATCACCTCCAAGAATTTATAGAAGTATTTATCAATCATAATTATTCAATTTATAATGGGATTATATATTTAAAATAAATCTTATTATATAATACTTTTAGTGTTTATCAATTTTATACTTTTTTTAAAATTTTTTAAGATGTAATAACTACTAGGAAAATATAAAGTTGTACAGTTTAAAATATATAGATAATATGCTGTTTTATTTTTCTAAAATTGAATATATAATTTTGTTGATTTTGTGAATATTTTGGATTTAAGATTGATACAAAGAGGGAATAAAATTATAAATACAAATTAATATAATTTAAGTATAAGTTATTTCTAGTAATATAAAATATAATCAAATTTTGAATAATAGCAGAGGAATTGAGTAGAACGTGGTGTCGAAAGAGCAAAAAAACTTAGAACGCGTTATAAATTTTATGAAAAAAGGTTTAACATCATTAGCAGATGATCTCGAGGATACTGTAAAAGGGATTAATGATTTTATTAAATCTTTAGCGAAAGCACAGAAGGATTTGAAAGAAGTGACCATAGGAGAAGAAGTTAAAACAGTTAGTACATCTTCGAAAAAGATCGTAGCAACATCGAGTGGCGAAGCAAAAACGGCAGCAGCAAGTACATTATTTAGTTTACTGAGTGGAAGTAGTCCAGCTCCCGGAACAACCTCCTCATCACCAAATCCAACTGCTCCTCCTATATCCTCCGCTCCAGCACCACCTAGTGGAGGACCTCCCAAAGCTCCTCCCAAGACGACAGCACCCCCAAGTGCACCACCTTCTGGCGGAGCACCTCCAAAACCCCCTACTGGCGGTCCACCTAAAAGACCTAATTTACCACCAGCACCGGTTTTACCTCCTTCTGGCGGAGGACCTCCAAAAGCCCCAAAAACAGACGCAGGGCCACCAAAAGCACCTACTTTTGTTAAGAGACCCAGTGGATCCCCTACAAGTGGACCACCACCCCCGCCAGGAGCAGCACCACCTTCAACAGCGAACCCTTCCGCTCCACAGGCAGGTGGAGGACTAAGCTCATTGAGAGATGAAATGTTAGATGAGTTAAATCGACTTAAAAAGATTATGAGGGGGGAGTAGTTAATCCCATCCGTTCTTAATTTCTTTTTCTTGCTTTAGTTTTTAATTATTAATCTCAATTTATGGAATAAAAAACCCTTCATTCTAAAAAAGACATATAAACTCATAAAGCGATTAGTATTGTAACATTAATTAAGATATTTCGAATTATAATAAAATATAATTTTGAAATAATAATTGAGACAAAGCATTTCATAGCTAGATATGGGAAATCTTACTGTCGTAATGGATATAGGACAATTCTCTACTAAAATAGGATTTGCAGGAGAGGATTCTCCAAGTCAAGTTTTTTTAACCATGGTTGGAAAGCCCAAATATGAAAGTATAGGCGTTGATTTTGCAATCCAAAAAAGTCGAGAAGATGAAGTCTATGTAGGAGACGAAATCCAATCTATTGGTTTGTATAAAATTTTTCATCCAATAGAGAAAGGGATTATTTTTGACTGGAAACATTTTGCTGATATTATAGACTATAGCTTTTATAATTTAAGAGTTGATCCTACTTTAGTGAATGTGTTATTTGCGGTCCATCCCCTCTTTCCTTATACAGATCTGCGAAAAATTTTTGAACTTTTCTTGGAGAAATATCAATGTATGGCATTTTATCCAGTTCTTGACTCTATGCTTACACTCTATTCAGGAGGATTCCAAACAGGTTTGATCATTGAGATTGGTGATAGTAATACTAGGATTGTACCGATTTATGAAGGGTATAAATTAGCTCACGCTATGAGGATTTTAGATATAGGGGGTAGAGTATTAACTCGTTACATGGAACAGACATTAGAATCTCTTGGATGGGCTGTAGATTCTTCAATAAGAAGAGAATTAGTACGAGTTCTAAAAGAAAAGGCCTGTTTTGTCTCGTTAGATTTTAACGAAGATCTAAAACGGAGTGAACAATATGAAAAAGATTATTCGCTCCCCGATGGGTCTACAATTACACTGAATAAGGAGAGATTTATTGTACCAGAACTCCTTTTTAATCCGTCTCCTGAACTAGAAGAGTCTCCACTACCCACAGCTATTATGGACGTTGTAGAATCTTGTGATTTAGATATACGTCCAGAATTATTGAATAACATTTTTTTATCGGGGGGCTCAAGTATGTTTCCTAACCTTAAATCAAGAATGTATCAAGAATTAGAACTTGAATTAGCTAGGAGAAAGAAAAAGGACCAGATTGTAAGAATAATTGCTCCCAGAGAGAGAACTTTTTCTGTTTGGATAGGAGGATCTATTCTTGCTATGATTCCAGAGTTTTCAGAAAACTGGGTTACTCGCGAGAAATATTTTAGAGATGGAATTCCACCAAATTTGCTCTAACTTTATAATTTCCTTGTACTTTCCGTATTACTGTGATATTACAATTAAATAAATAATTTCACGTAGTATCTATTCATAATATAAACATTCTCCTCTATAAGGACTAAATAAAATGGATGAATTTGAAAAAGAGTTTTTTTACAAACCTGATTATTCTCTATTATTTAATAAAATAAAAGATATTAAAACGCCAATTAAAAATGAGATTCTTATTGCTCTACTTGATGGACAATGGCATTCTGAATTGGAATTGATAAGAGTTACTAAGAAACGGCATGGATTTGTGGGTGCTGTAACATTGGGTACAATGATTAATTCATTGAACCATAGCATTAAAAATAATTATCTACAAAGAAAAGTTGTTAATAACAAGCTATATTATAAGATTTCTGACAATTATGTTGGTCTTACGAGGGCAGCTTATCGATTTGATACAAAGACTATATTATAATTTTATTTTTTTACACATTGATCGTTAATTATTCTATAATCTTCACAATTAGAACAAAAGCCCTTTCCATCATTATTTTTATCTTTTAATCCCTCAGTCCAGCAATTTGGACATAAATAATAATTATAAAATTTTTTATTTTTCATTACAGAAACATAAATAAAATTAAAATTACAAATCGAACAAGAAGCTTCTAATAACTTAATTCTCCCTTTCTTAGGTACTGATAAATATTTCTTACAATTATCGTCAGAACAAACAAAGAATCTTTTACCTTTTAGACTAATATATTTCATAGGAACTTTATTACAAAAAGGACATTTCGCACTTGTTAATGGAAATTGCTCGCTTTCAGGAATCTTATACTTTTTTGCATTTTGGATGAATTCAGCCTTATTAATTCTGAATTTATCGAATAAATTTAAAAAATCCTTCTTGACTTCATTAATTACATCGTCCATTTCCTTTTTTTCCTCTTTAATCATTTCAAGCTTAGTTTCAACTTCACGTGTAAATGAGGGTTTTAAGAATGGTAACCAGACTTTCATTAAGTTCTCTATCAAGAAAATGCCTAAATTTGAAATAAAGAATCTGCGTCCTTTCTTGTATATTACCTTCCGTTTTTGCATTATTTCAATTATAGTTGGTCTAGTTGATTTTGTACCCAAATTATTTTTTTCCATTAGCTCAAGCAGTGTTGAATCAGTATAGTGAGGTGGGGGTTGAGTTTCTTTTTCACTAAGTTCAATGTTTTTGACAGGGATTTCATTACCAGTTATTTGAATTTCAGTATCATAATGAGGTTTTAGAAATGGAGCAATTTCAAGAAATCCTAAATCTACTATAGATACGATCTGGGCTTGAAATGGCTCATCCTTAATTCTTAGATCTAAATTCTGTTTAGATTCTGTCGCATCTTCCCCAAATAACGCAAGATAATGTCTCGCTAATATATTATATACATTTTTATGGAGTTTAGTTTTTAATTTCGCATCCCTTAATTCTAAACTTATCAGTGGAGTTATTGGAGGGTGATCTCCTGCATCTTTTTTACCTTTAGTTGGCACAAACCGCTTTTTATTTATTAAATCTTGAGTATAGATTCGATAATCTGGATGATCTTTGAAGTTTCTAATCAAATCTTCATGTGGAAAGTCAGATTTATATACATCGCTATCTGTTCGTGGATATGAAATAATTTTATCCAGATATAAATCATTCATTATGTTTAAAGCAGTACTCGCTCTTACTTTAAGATTTTTGGTTAATAAAATAAGAGCCTTGTTAGTATTCAAAGGTGTGGGTGGCTTTCTTTTAACCAAATTCTTGTTATAATTCTCAATTATCGCAATTTTTTCGTTCTTGATTTTTTCATAAATTTGTTTAGCGTTTTCCATATTTTTTTTCTTAAATGGATTATTTTTATGGTGAGCTCTAAAGATATCTTTTCCAGCAATTAAATTTGCATCAATAGTAAAATATTTTTCATGAATGAAATCTAAAATCTCTTTTTCCCTAAGATAAAGTAAATAAAGAGCTGAAGTCTGTACTCTTCCAATTGAAGTAAACATGACATTAAACTTTTTTAATAGATCTTTAAGGCTATTTGTGATTTCTCGTGTTGCAGAAAATCCTATAAATGCGTCAATTAAAGCTCGTGCTTCACCTGCTTCTCCCCAACTATATTTGGGTTTGATTAGATTATTGTATTTTCTAAGTATTTCACTCTTTTGGAGAGTGCTAAGCCATAATTGCGAAACCTTTATGTTTGGTTTAATTTTTTTCACAAATGGAAGAGCATCAAAAAAACCGATGTTACAGCCCTCTATATCAGCATCAGTCCCAATAACACAATAGTCACATAAATGTGCATATTCTTGTAAAGCTTTAACATATGGTCCAGCATAAGTTTTTTTATATCTCTTAATTGCCTTAGGGTTAGTTATGATCTCCCGAGGATCTGTTGTTGTCCAGCTTTTGTATTGAGGTGTATTTCTATGCTCTTGAATATGACCTCTTAGAGGAAGAATATATATATCTTTCGATGTAACGTGATAAATGGACACGTTTTTTGACTTTTTAATTAATTTTATGTTTCCTAATGCCTCTGCTATAGCCCTCCCAGCCTGATTTTTTTCAGCAATAAGTAAAGTAGCCATTAGGATTTTTCAAGTATTATCGTTTATTTTGATATTTATCAAAATAGTCTTAATATTAAATTATCACAGATAAATAAATTTCTGTGTGTTATTAATGAAATAATTTTATATGGGAAGAGTAAAAGAAAAGGTAGAACCTTCATTTACACCATCTGAATTAGCCCAAATTGTACCACCATGAGCGTTAACGAGTCCTTTTGTAATATAAAGTCCTAGACCTGTACCACTATCCTTTATATTGACATCTTCACTGAGATTGTGCGGCTTAATTCGTTCAAATTTCTTAAATATTTTTGTTAGATCACCTTTATTCATTCCAATACCATTATCTTTTACTTGAAAAAGATATTTGTTATCTTCTCTCTTTGCAGATATTTCAATCCAACCATAATCAGGAGTAAATTTAATAGCATTTGATATCAAATTTGTAAATACTGTAAAAATACGCTCTGGATCTACATTCAACATGATCTCATAATCAATATCTAGAATCAATTCAATGTTCTTCTCATTGATGAGATAACTTAACTCATCCAAACAATCGTTTATTACTATGCTTATGTTAATTTCTTCCTTCTGAAGTTTTAGTTTGTCTTCATCAATCTTCATAACTTCTAAGAGCTGATCCATTAATATTTCGAGTCTTTTTACATTTCTCTGAACAGTTGTAAGATCTTCTGTAATTTCTGGAGACAAACTGTTTCTATGCTTCATAAGGATATAATCAGTATATCCCGAAATGGAGATTAACGGTGTTTTTAACTCGTGGGCAGCCATTGTTATAAAATCATTCTTAATTTGATCCAACTTCATTAATTCAATGTTTTGTTCTCTTAGCTTTTTCTCAGAGACTAATAGATCTTGTTGAAGCTTAAATTTTTCGGTAATGTCTGTGAAAGTGCCTTCAATTTCTATTGGGTTTCCTTGGGAATCATAAATTAAGTGAGCGTTTAAATCTACAGTAATGATATCTCCATTTTTCTTTTTAATTTGAGTAATAAAATTCCTAATATACCCTTTTTCTTCCAATCTTCGGTAATATTTCTCCATCATTGTTTCATCAATAAAAAACTGATTTGCTTGCGCTCCAATGATACTCTCATCTGGTTTAAGACCGATAATTCTATTGAGGGCCTGATTGTGCATCAACAATTTTCCCTTATATTTTCCCTGGTAAAATGCTACATCTAAGTTATTAACCATATTTCTATATTTTTCTTCGGATTCTTTTAATTGATCTTCCATTTCTTTCCTTTCGGTGATATCTCGTATTATAGTAATTACTTGTACAACTTTCCCTTCACTAAATATTGGAATTTTTCTAGTTTCGGTGATTACGTCAAGAGAGGGTAGTTGAGTAGTTTCCTGTGTAATAAGAGGTATTCCTTTATCAAAAACCTGTTCATATTCTTCATATATGACTGCTGGTAAAAAGGGAAATAAATCAGAAACTTTTTGGCCAATAACATTAGCATGTATATCTAATTGATTGAGCCACTTATTTAATTCCCTATTAGCTAATATAATCTTCAAGTTTTTATCTACAACATGAAGGGGGTCTGCTAAAGAGTCAATAGTTACTTTATATTGTTGTTCAGACTCGATTAAATCTTTTGTTCTTTCTGTTACTTTCTGTTCTAATTCTCTGTTTAAAATTTGTAATTCCTCTTGAGATTTCTTCAATTCTTGTTCAGCAATTTTTTTTTCTGTTATATCTTGTATGATAACTTGGAAAACGGTTTCGCCACTTATTTCTACCAGTGATTCATCAATATTTATCCAAATTGGATCGCCTATAATGGATCTCTTGACCTCGATTTCCATAGGTTCTGGAACAAGTCCTTTTAGAATATTTTGATATCTATCTTTAAATAAAGGTATAGCCGTTTCAGGTTTTATATTAATCTTCAAGAAATTTTTTCCAATCAAATCGTCGACTCGTCTATTAAATATTCTTTCAGTAGTAGGATTACAATCAATGATATTACCCTTCCTATCAATTAAAATTATAGAATATGGGGATTTCTCGAATAAATGACGATATTTAATTTCAGAATCTTTCAATTTTTGCTCAGAGTTTTTTTTCTCGGTTATATCTTGAATAATTGCTTGTGTGAGGGTTCTATCACCAACTTTAACAAGAGAACTTAATATTGCTAGCCATAATTTTTTTCCATCGATTCTCGTAATTTGAAATTCTAATGTTCCTAGTTTTTCACCCTGTAGAAACTTATTAAATCGATTTTTTAAAATGTCAATTAGATAATTAGGTCTTTCCAAAACAGATAATACTTCAAAAAATTTTTTTCCAATGAGATCTTCTCTTTTTAGAGCAGAAAGTAAATTATCGACGGTCGAATTACAATCTATTATGGCCCCGTCTTCGTCCATAACCCATATAGCGTATGGTGATGTATTAAATAAATGACGATATCTCTTTTCTGATTCCTTTAATTTCTGCTCTGTTTTTTTTCGGAGAGTTATATCACGGGCTAAGTTCAAAAATTTGACTACCTTTCCATCTTCCATTAATGGAACAGAATTAACTTCATACTCAAAAATTTCTCCATCATTACTTTTAGCTTTTACTTCGAGTCCCTTGACTCCATTACCTTTTATTAAATTGTCCGCGAACTGCTCCATGTCTGCTATATTCTCACCAGCATAAAATTTCGAGAAATTCAAACCTCTTACTTTATCTAAACTCAACCCCATTCTGTTTAGTAGCGCAGGATTCATTTCAAGAATGTTTCCGTTAATATCTAAAAGAAAAATGTAATCTGGACTGGCATTGAAGATAGTGTGATATTTTTCTTCTGATTCCTTTAATCTATGCTCAGTAGTTTTTCTTATTGTTATATCTTGATAAGTAACAAGAATCCCAACCACATTACCTTTTAAATCATGAAGCGGGATTCTATTTATCTCAAACCATGCTTGACTTCTGGTACCAGTGGTTAATAATTCAATTACTTTATATTCGGGTTTGTCGTCTTTCATGACTTTACGCTCAGATTCGAGAATGTAGTTGAATTTGTCTTTAATCCATCTTAATTCATTATCATTCATACCTATAATAGCATTAGGATGTTCAAGTCCATTCAAATCAGCAAAATTAGAATTACATCCTAAGTAGGTCAAATTTAAGTCTTTCCAATAAATATATTGAGGAATGTTGTTAATTACGACCTCTAACATTTCTCGTGCTTTCTCTACTGCTGTAATTCCTTGCCTAGATTGTAATAATTTCCAGTACTTTATTTCTGGTAAAGTATCTGCCAACTTTGTATACCGCCGTTGACTTTCTTTGATTTCTTTTTCAATATTTTTGAATTTTGTAATGTCACGACAAATGATTAATAATCTTTTTTCATTATCATCACCGACAAAGCTTTTTCCTTTGATTTCATACCATTTAAATTCATTATTTTTATCCCTGATTCTTAATTCTTCTGTTCCAGATCCTAATGTTAGAACGGATTCTACAAATTTGGGTGCTTTTTTTGAATCTTCTGGATGTAGGTAGTCAATTAAATGTTTTTCTATTTTTAATTCGCCAAAATTGATATATTCACATTTGAGATTTCTATTGATAATGAAAATGGGATCATCAATATTATCAGAGATGATCTGATTTACTTTATTAATGTTTTCAAAAGTATTTGCCATTTTAAGGATTACCTCATAATATAGAGGAATATAATCTTTTCTCTAAATAACATTAGAAGAATTAAAAATATATTTTTTCCCATTGAAGATGTGATTAAATTTTTCTAAAAGATAGCGATATTATATAATTTAACCTAAAGTCCCCGCCCAACCCCTCACTTTTTTGCGCATTATCTCTTGCTTTAAAATAATTTCGTTCAGTTGTTCCTCAGTCTTATTAGACAGATTAGCGAATTCAGGAATAAAATTATATTTTACAAAATATTCCTTGGTTTCTTTAGAAATTAGACCATTTGTAATATTCTTTGGATTATTATGAAAAGATTCATATTTCATTTCCCATTCATTAAGGAATTTAATTATATTATTTTTTAATCGAAAAATTGGTAATACTCCTAGGCTATTCGGTGTAGTAACAGCAACATTTGCTCTTCTTAGACTAAATCTATTTCCATTAAAAGAAATCGCAATACCTCCCTCGGTATTTAATCTTTGAAGCATGTCGATATCAGTAATTGAATCACCCAAAGCGATCATTTTTGAAATTTCAATTCCAGTTCTTTTTGAAATATCTTCAATGGCAATTTCTTTTCGCTTCCCCCCTCTTACTTTTACTTGGTTCATCAATTTTATATAAGCTGACTCTTCCCTACTCCAGAAAAAGTTATTTAATTCTTCGAGTACAGAATTAAGATCCTTGTTATTATCAATATACTTTTGAAAAATTATTTTTAATAACGTTTCAACTTCCTTTTCAATATTTTGAAGACCAGATTTCAGTTTCTTTAAATCTAATTCTGTACAATAAACATGATCCTTTGGAATATCTAAAGCAGCCGTAACAGTATGAGCAAAATGAGTATAACTTGTAGAAATTATAAAAATGTCCCAATCCTTATGTAGAATTCTCATTAACTCCCTACATCCAGGTAATAAACCTAGATTTTTTTTTGCTAGGGAGGATAATTCATTATCATTATAACAAACGGTATACAATGGGGCCATAATACGAAGTGTATCTCCAGGTTGATATTCGGGGATATTAAGCTGTTCCTTTACACCGGGAACATCTATGATATAATCATCATAGAGTGATATCATTCTAAAAAATGCTCCCATATCATAGTTTTTTAGATTTAAAGTAGTTTGTTGACATAATAATTTACCAATTTCAGCCCCAAAATCTACTATGCTAATTGGCCCTTCTAAATCCCAGCAACATACATTCTTCTTAGACATAAAGATTGACTTAATTTTTTAGAAAGATTCTTAATAACTAAATTAAGGGTAAAAATTTTAAATAAGTCTCTTATTAAGTGTTTATTACCATTAACAAGGCAAAAAGCGTGTTTCTGTTTGTATCCAAAAATTAAATTTTTGTTTTAAATATGTCTTGAATCGATTTTTCCTTACGTTCGTTTTTAAGAATTTCTCGCCAATTAGGTTCTATAGTATCAAAAGCGGCTTGAGCTAGTTTCTTAATCTCTTCATCATTAGAGCTAAGGAGTGGACCGATATATTCTAAGGCTCTTTTATCTTTAATATCTTTTAGTGCCTCTATTATATATATAATCCGATATTTATCTATCTCGGATTTATTGATTTCTTCTTTTAATTTCTCAATAATTCTTAATGTTGCACGACCATCTCCAATTCTTCCCAGAGCTTCAATAATTCGATTAATAACAAGATGATCTTTTTCTGATCTTAAGGCACGACATAATAGATTCACAGCTCTACCATCTTTCATAATCCCAAGTTCCCTGGCCGCATCAGCCCTTTTCTGCCAATCTTCATCATGAAAGAGTTGTTTTACTAATGAATTGTACTTGATATTTTGTTCATGCCAAGTCATGGTTCAAGTAAAGCTTACGATTAAATTATTACAATTTGATGATTATAAAATATAAAATGACTTATGTTAGGACTATAAAGGAAGATAAAAATTTGAATTTTATTTATTGAGCAGAGAATTCATATGATCGATCCGTTTCTGTAAAAGTTTTCGTGTTCCTACATCTTTTCTATGAAAAAGTTTTCCTTCAATACATTCAACACCTGCTTCAGCAATCTTCTCTGCTTTTTCAAGGGAGGGGGCTATCCCTAAAATTCCCATCGCTCTTGAGGTGGTAGTAAAAATATTGTTTCCTTCTCGATAAACAGAAGCATAATAGTATTTTGCTCCAGTCTTTTCCAGTTTACTTTTGTCAATTTCAATTTTTTCGTCACGCTTTGGATTTTCAGGATATCCCTCAGGAGCAAGATATTTGCATACTGTTGCTTTTTTCTCAAACTCAAAATCATTAGAAAGGTTCCCATTAATAATACTCCAGCATATATCAACAAAATTACCTTTAAGAAGGGGTAACACATTCATTGCTTCTGGATCACCCCAACGGGAATTGTATTCTATTAGTTTTATGCCATTAGCCGTTTTCATGAATTGTCCGTATAAAAATCCTTTATATTCTACTCCTGTTTCTGCTTTAACCGCTGCTACGGTTTTTTTCATATCTTCAAGTGCTTCATTGACATCACTACGAGGGATAAAAGGCATGAGATGGTCCGCCATACTATACGAGCCCATACCACCAGTATTAGGTCCTTTATCTCCTACATATGCTCGCTTATGATCCTGAACCAGTGGAGAACCGATAACATTTTTCCCATCAACAAATGTTTGGAGTGTGAATTCCTCTCCATCGCACTTTTCCTCTAATAGGAACCGACTTCTTTTATCTACCAATTCTTTACAGTAATCAAGAATTTCTTCTTTTGAAAAGAGGTGATCTCCATATACTTTTACTCCTTTCCCACCTGTAAGCCCTTCTGGTTTGACGACGATATTTTCCTCACCCACATCCTTAATATAGCTTTCGATGTCATCCAAAGAATCAAACATTTTACTCATAATATTTGAGCGGATTTTGTATTTTTCTAACAATTCTCTCATAAATATTTTTGATCCCTCTAACTGAGCAGCTTCAATTTTAGGGCCCACACATGGTATCCCCCCTTTCTCCAATGCATCGACAATTCCAACTACCAATGGTGCTTCGGGTCCAATTATTGCGAAATCTATATCATTTCCTTTGCAATAGTTAAGTATTTCTTGAAAATCGGTTTCAGAATGGATTTTGATATTTTTGCTTAAATCCTCTAATCCTGCGTTCTTAAAACTCATATAAGAGAATAATATTGCTCCACTATTAACAAGAGTTTCTCCAATAACATTTTCGCGTGCACCATGGCCAACTATTAAACAATTAACCATTGAAAATTCACAGTTTTTTTTTATTTTTAATTAAATATATTTATAAATTAGACTAGCAACTAATTTTAACATTAATTATTAACCAAGTAATTAGAAAAGCGTGATTTTATAACATTGAATGAAACCAATATATTTTAGTTTGTTAATCTGTCTTGGTTCCACATTTGACACAAAATTTAGCATCTATGGTGAGTTCTTTACCACAGATATGGCAAGTTTTAGTCTTATCATGGTTATTTTTTGGTTCCTTTACACTAGCACCACAGAGTAAGCATTCTTTTGAATCAGCTTCGACAGGTTCTCCGCAAAAAGAACATTTTAGTTGAAAACTTGGTTTTACTTTTATATTCTGTTCAATGTGAATACCATATTTTGAAGCACTATGGTTATTTCCTACTATAACTTTAATTGGTAAAGACATTAGATTAGTACGATTTGATGACAGTGTAGCTTTCAAATTAAAAACACCTTCAGTGGTTGGGAGAATTACAAATGGTTTGATTTTCTGTCTTCTACCCTCTATTCCACCATATCCTCTAACTTTCGATAATATTCTTATTTCAGGTGGTCCCTCAAGTTCAACTCTGACTTGAGGTATAAATTGTGAATTAGTGTTATATACAACAAGATGAAATACTTGTTTTCTATTTAAAAATCCCTGAACCGCTTCAGAGTTATTTTTTAAACCCAATTTGACATATGTGCTCATATTCTCCCCTATTCTTAAAGATTCATAGAATCTTATAGTAATTTCAATATTTATATTTTTGGATATCAATAAATCTTCTTTTGAGATTTAAGAAGATAATCAAGTTCATTTAAAAAAAGGAATTAATCTAAAAATTTTCTACAAATGTTCACAGCTTCTTGAGGATCCCTACCATAAGCATCAACATTCAATTTTTGAGCTATCACTTCAGTAAAAGCACTTCCCCCTACAATAATTTTTATTTTATCTCTTAAATTTTCTCTTTCAAGCCGTTTAATTATTTCACTTACAGAATCAATCGCAACTGTAAGAAGAGCAGATAATCCAAGAATCTTGATTTCTGGTCGCTTTGCTGCCTCTATGAATTTTTCCGGAGGTACATCTACTCCTAAATCTTCGACAGAAAATCCTGTCGCATTTAGCATGGTTTTTACAATATTCTTCCCTATATCATGAATGTCTCCATATACTGTCCCAATTACTATTTTTCCCTTACTCTGAACCGTACTGTTACTTTTTTCTAAAAGCGGTTTTAATTCTTGAAAGGCATTTTCAAATATATCACCACCAGTGATTAATTCGGCTAGGAAGTATTCTTTTTTTTCAAAATAGTCTCCAACGATTTTTACTCCTTCAGAAAGCGATTCAATAATTTTTAAGGGATCTGTTTTTTTTTTGATCTCTTCTTTGACAATTTCTAAAACTTTAATTCGGTCCAAATCAGCCATTGCATTTACTAATTCTTCATTCATTACGCTACACCTTACATTTTATAGATTATCTTTATTTCCTATAAAAGCCATATTTCCTCACACAATCTTTCATGGCTTTTAAATTTGCTGCGGGAATCTCATCAGGTAATACACATGAAGAACCCAACATATAACCACCCCCCTCCATACATCCTTCTATTTGTTTCCTACAATAATCCTCAACTTCTTTAGGGGTTCCTCTACCAGTAATCTGAGGAGGAACATTACCCATAAGGCATGCTTTATCTCCTAGGATTTCTTTAGCTTTAAATATATCCGTTAAGTCTAAATGAAACATTATTTTTCCTTTTGGAAATTCCGTAAAATATTCTAAAACGTCAGTATAATCATTATCTATGTGATATTGAACTATAAAATCATTTTTAATTATGTATTCAGTAATTCTTTTAATATGAGGCCAGAACAGTTCAAATTTTTTAGGAGATATGAAATTCGTGGCAATCCGAGAGAATCCAAATAAGCACATCTGAGGTTCATCTTTACGTTTATATGCTTGAAACTGGAGATCTAGTGTTTTAAGCAGTTCATTCTCAGTAGCTTCACATGCCTCTACAACTTTTTCAGGAATCTCAATTATATCTGTTAGAAATTTATTAAAACTTCTTAAAAATGAAATCATATCCACCGGAGGTTCGATGAAAGCTTCAGCAAGGTTCATGACATCCATTTCTTTGAGCCATGATATTGTGTCTAATTTAGAAAATTGAAGTATGTACTTCCCAAATTCTTTTTGTAATTCGGGTCTTCTCTTGAAAGGCTCGAAACCCTTATCGATTACAAGATCATAGTCTTCCCGTTTCATTATTTCCCTCTCATGCATCTGTTCAGGAATGTTTCCTTTGGGGAGGGTCCAATCAAAATAAAACTGACTATGTGAGTTTGGAAGAGGTGCATAATACCCAAGTATAGGAGAACACCCTGAATAGATGTCAAATCCACCAAACATCTCCCACACTTTTTTCACTGCTTCATAAGATTTCGGGACATCAAAAAAAAACTCTTCAATCGTCATCCCTGTTAATCTTGCTTGTGCACAATGAAATGATGGAGTAAAAGGAACTCGATCAGGCTCCTTAATCGCTAAAGCGGCTTCCACTCTCTCTCTTGGAGTCATAGTTTCATTTTCATGCATCTTCAAGGGCATAAACTCATCTGATCTATTTTAATTCTGATAGATTTTATTAAAATATTTTAAAATTACTTCTCATAAATATTTTTTTTATTCATCTTGTTGGGTTTGTTTCTTTTTTGAAAATTTCCTAAATGCAAAGATAATTCTATGTAAGGCTGTCAAATTTGTACCAAACGCTAAAATTATCATAGTCCACCAGATAGCTGAACGAAACCATAATTGAAAAATAGAACCAATAAATAAAATTGGAACACGGTCAGTTCTTTCTATCAACCCAACTCCATAAAGATTGTCAATTCCTAAGGCTTCAATTTTTGCCCTTGTATAGGAAGTTAAAAAAGCTCCAACTATTACTAATAGCCCAATTTCAACGCTAGTATATCCCCCCACAATCACACCTGTAAAAATTAAAAAATCTCCTATTCTGTCTAAAGTTGAGTCTAAAAAAGATCCCAACTTAGTCGGACCTTGAAGTCTAGCAACCACACCGTCAAGCTGGTCAAAAAATTCGGTAATAAATAAGAAAATAATAATTAAAATAGTTAGGTGAAATATAAAAAAAATGAAAGTCAGTCCAGCAAAAACTAAGCCTAAAACTGTAAAAATATTTGCAGGGATTCTCTTTAATTTACGTGCTAAAGGTAATAGTAGTTTTTCTGAAAACTTTTTTACTTGAAGCAACATGTTAGATTATTTCTATTAATATTCTATCTATTAATAATAGTATAAAAGAAAAAAAAGGATTTAGTTATAGTCTATAAATCGGTGTAAATTTTTCCTCAATATATTTAAAGAAATAGTCTGGATTCAAGTCTTCCCCAGTAACTCTTTTTACTAAGTCATTAGCTCTATAAACACTGCCATGTTGATGAATCTTCTCTCTTAGATAGGATAATAAATTGGAAAACTCACCTTTCTTGTAATCTTCAGGTAGATTTGGCAACTCAGTGATAGCTTTATTATAAAATTGAGCAGCATATAAGCTTCCTAAGAAGTACGTTGGGAAGTAACCTATAGCCCCACCTGACCAATGCATATCTTGCAGGACTCCTTGTGCATCATTTGGAGGAATAATCCCTAAAAATTCTTCAAATTTAGAATTCCAAATGTCTGGTAGCTCATTTACTTGAATTTTACCTTCAATGAGATCTTTTTCAATTTCAAATCGTAAAATAATATGCAGTCCATAGGTTACTTCATCTGCATTTACTCTAATGAATGAAGGTTGAACGATATTAATAGCTCTATGAAATTCTTCCATAGGATAGTCTTTTAAAATTTCTGGAAAGTATTTTTGAAATGTAGGGAACCAGTACATCCAAAATTCTCTACTACGTCCGATCATATTCTCATACATCCGAGATTGGCTCTCATGGATTCCCATCGAGGTTCCAGTACAGAGAATTGTATCGTGTAATTCTTTTTTAATACCCATCTCATAGAGAGCATGACCACATTCATGTATAGTACCAAAAACACATTCATTTAGATAGTTTTCTGTTGTTCTTGTAGTTATCCTTACATCTTCAGCCGCTAAAGAGGTAGTGAAGGGATGAGTAGTTTTATCTTGTCGACCATATCCTAGATCATAATTGAGTTTCTTGATGATCTCAAAACTAAGTTTATATTGTTTATCGACATCATATTTTTTCCTTAATATTGAATCATCAGGCTTATCAGAAGAGCTATTTAATTTTTTTACGAAATCAATTATCTTTGGTTTTATAGGACCAAAAACTTTTGCGATAATGCCGTAAGTAGAACCGGGTTCATATAAATCAATTAAAGTAGAATAAAGATCAGAGTGAGTCCCCAGTTTTTCCGCCTTTTCTTTTTGTAATTCAACAGTTTTTTCTAATATTTTTTCGAAAATAGAGAAATCGCTTTTTTCTCGCGCTTCTCGCCAGTCCTTCGATGCTAAGATACTCGTCTCAGCAATTTCGACAACTAGCTCTTCTGGCAATTTTGTGGCTAAAGTGTATTCTCTTATTATTTCACGTAGCATTGCTCTCTCAATTTTATTGAGATCTTCTTTTTCTGCTTTTTTTATCAACTTACCAACTTGATCCGACGTTTCTCTTCGGTGAATCAGTTTTTGGATCAAGGAGACTTGCTTAGATCTACCTTCGAGTGATTTGTATTTCATCATATTAACTTCTTGGTCCCAATTTAACAAACTTGAAATGTAGTGTAATCTCATTATTTCAGCAAAATATTCCTGAAGTTCTTTAATAGCACTCATATTTAAGACCATCATATTTTATTTAATTTAAGTTAAAGAAACTAGTAAACCTTTTACAATAAAATTTTACTATAATCTAAAGAATTCTTAATAATTTTAAAAGAAGTAAGGTATGAACTTTTAATGAACTAGTCTACAACGATCATATTTGATTTGGAGGATTTACACTTGCTTTTCTAAAAAATGTTTTCATTTCTTTTATATAGTATTTTTTAAGTTAATTCAAATTGTCTTCTTGAATCTCATTAAATTTAAGCTAGATTCATTTCATTTGTTCCTGTTTAACGAAAAAATCAGCTGCTAAATGCACATCATCCATGGTCAAGGGTCTTCCTAAAGATTGTTCTAACTCGATTATAAGCTTTTCACACAATTTTAGACTTAAAGAACTTCCTTTCTTAGTAATGATATTTTGTAACTCCTTGACAAAATCAGTGATCTTCGGCTTTTTAAGGTCAACACCAATATCCTCATGAGGGGGGAATAATTCTATAGGCATTTTTGCTTTTGGTTTCTTTTCTTTTTCTCCTTCCAACTTCTGAGGTGTTGCAACTTTTTTAGGTTTAGGGATATCAATGGTTTTTATTATTTTTAAATCAGAGGTTTCTGGTTCTAGTTTTTTGAATGAAACCATTCCCTGCAGAGAAGTTTTAGGAAGGGGGGGTGTCTCTTCTTCAATTTTTTCTTCAGCAAGAGAATCAATTGCGGGTGTTGAAACCGGGAGAGGTTTAACAGTGATTTTCCTTTTCATTTTGAATCCTAAAGGAATTTGGAATTCTTCATCTTTTACAACTCCCTTTCTGTAATCTGCTTGCTCTTTTATTTTTACTGTAAGTTCATCTACTTTTTGTTGAAAAATTGTTATATGGTCAAAATCTTGATATTTAGAACAAATATTAACTAATTCTTTATATTTTGCTAGTGCTTGAGCTTTATACCCTAAGTTTTCTATTCCTTCTGCTTCCTTTACCATTTCATTGAAATTTTGGGGTAATTCTTCCTTTAATCCTAATATTCCTTTAATCAAAAACTGGATTTGTGATATTGCTTCAGGAGATTTTAATGAAAATTCTTCAAAATCTGAAATATTCAGTTCATTTTTTATTCTTTTTATATCCTCGTCGCTAATTAAATCTCGTTTGTTAGCAATTAATAGGAGTTTTGAATATTTACTTTCTAGTTTCTGTAAGTTTAAGAAATGATTAATTATTTTCAAATTATAATTAGCTAAACTAAATAGGAGGATTACTAAATCTGAACCACTAATGAATTTAGGCCATAAAGGGGAGAAGTTATCTGATAACTGAAAATCCCAAAGCTCTAGATAAGCTCCATCGATCTCTAGTGTTGATGATTTCGCGAAATCCATAATTTCATGTTCATTATTGGTTTTTAATAAATTGTAGAGAGTTGTCTTACCTGCATTAACAGGTCCGATTATTGAAATCTTCGAGTGCATTTCTTTTTGAATTTGGTCTAGAAAGTTAATAAATTCTCCTTTTAGTGTTAGATCTTCTTCAATTTTAGCAGGATCTGGAAACAATTCATGGAATTTATCAAAAGTTTCAGTCACTTTATTCTCCATGTCTTGAAGACTATCTATCAAATCAGTCACAAAGATAAAATATAATTTTTCCTCTCCCTTATGCAAGATCTGAAAATTTGAAATTTTTCGATTGAGAATTTTACCAGGCACCGGGTTCTCCATATATTTATCAATTGTTTCAAGGATATTTTTTAATTCTTCTTGTCCAAAAGCTCTAGCATAATCCTTTACAAATATGTGCTCTTTTTTAAAAAATACGTGAATTTGACGGAGCATGTTCAATTAATCCTAGTGGTTTCAATTGACTATGTTAACTTTTATAATAAAATAAGAAGAAATACTAATTAATAATTTTTTATAATTCATAGATTAAAAAATTTAAACCTTCAATTCACGTTCCTTCCAAAATAATAAAAATTATTAGATTCTAACAATTCATTCTAGTAAAAGATATGAAAGAAAAAACCGATTTTAAAGTAATTCAAAATAATGCCTTTACAACCTGATCATATTTTAAGATTTTTAGATAATGAATCTGAGACAAAATTTAAATCCGAATTACTTGATTTACTTAATAATAAGATAAAATCTCTTTGTTTTGATGAGTGTGAGCGTGATAGGATAATTTGCACTTTAACTCCTTTATGTTCAAGAAGATTCCTTCTTAAATTG
Organism: Candidatus Thorarchaeota archaeon; assembly: GCA_048882645.1. Classification (GTDB taxonomy): domain Archaea; phylum Asgardarchaeota; class Lokiarchaeia; order Sigyniarchaeales; family SOKP01; genus Loki-b32. The sequence continues at coordinate 6,916 of JBHLRJ010000050.1, read as the reverse complement.
AGAATTAAGAATGGTTTGAAGATAGATGATTTACCCCAGTTTTGTTATAGTGTCCATAAAGGTGTGATTGAAAGGGATTTTAGGAATAAAACGGTTGTATATAAACCGTTTGATTCATATTTGTATTTAATAGACTTTTTAGATGTTTTTTTTCATGGAGATTATCGTAAATTAAATAAATTTATCTCTTTCGAGAATTGGGAAGAAGCTAAAAAAATTTTTAATGATAGAATTTATAATAGAAATGAAAATTTTAATTATCTCTTAACTGAGAAATTTTTTATTTTTAAATTTGAAGATAGGATCCACGTTATTTTTCTAAATGAAAAATTTGTTCTGTGTAATGCCAGTCGTGAAAAGATAGAAGATCTGGACCTTCTCTATGGTATATGCAAACTTTATGCAGAACAATTTTTTCCAGAAATAACTTTAAAACGAATACATCCTAATAATGTAGATATCACAGTTAAAGTTCCTTATGAGGTTCTTACCAAAGTTGGTGATAAACCATCTGGTGATTATAACTCTAAGGTAGATGACTATTTTTGGAACACATTCTGGGAAGATTTAAACGCGTTAACGCAGTACTGTGATGAAATGCATTTACAGATGGACAAAAATCAGAATTTAGAAATAACTCTCTCATTATCCCTCCTCACGAATATCATTACTGAAGAGGGGGAAAGAGTGCCTCTTAGGTTTAGAGATTTAAGATTAATCTTAAGTTTCATAACTAGAATTTATAAAGAATATTATGTAATTTGGTTATAAAATAAATAGTGTGATATAATTGGTTGGAGAAGAGAATAATCGAGTGGAAATCAAAACTATTGAAGATTTTGTTAAAGATGGAAGACTCGATGATGCTGTGAATCTAATCGGGTTCTATCTTGGTGATTCAACAGAAGAAGATTATATTGATAGATTAGAAAATGTTATTGAGTTGTTACTTTCGCTTCATGGTGGAAGGACTGTTATAAGATTCTTAATTGAAAATTTAGTAATTGACATTCCATCCATGTTAGAAAATCTCTCTAAGAAAGACTCAGTTTTGAGATATACCTTTCTTTTAGTATTAAAAACTATTTGTGAAAACGAATGTGATCTCTTTTTACCTTACAGTGAGGATCTTTTAAACTCAGAAGACCCTAATGTAAGAGAAGCAGATCTCCAATTACTAGTATATATGGCTGGTGGCGAGACGCCAATTGAAGATGAATCATTAATTAAAGCAATTGCTCTTAGGCTCGCAGATGAGAAGGATTTTGTGGTTGAGAAAGCTAATCAAGCATTAAAAGCAATAGGAAATAGTTCACCTTCAAGAGTAACTAAAATTTTAACAGACTTTGCTAAAGAAGTTCCTGAAAATGAAGAATTAAAAACCTTAATTGATAACATAATAAAATCTATCGTAACTGTTGAAAAAATAGAGGAGATCGTAGAGGCAACAGAAGACAAAAAAGAAGAGGGACTAGAAAACGAAGAATTAGAAATTAAAGATAAAGAGATCGAATTAAGAAAGAAGGAATTAGAGATAAAGAAAAAAAAATTAGAACTCGAAGAAAAAGAAAAAAAATTAGAAGAAAAGGCAATTCAAGAAAAAGAAAAAGTATTAAAGCTAAAAGAAGAACTTTTAGGTGAAGAAACTAAACTAACGGAAGAAGGAATCGATGTTATCAAAATACCTAAAAAGAAAATTCCAAAACAGATCAAAAAGGAAGAATCTGAAATTTTAGATAAAAAATTAGAACTTAAAAAGAAAGATTTAGAAATCCAAAAGAAAAAGCTTGAATTAGAAGAAAAAGAGAAAGAATTAGAAGAGAGAGAAATTGTCGAAAAAGAAAAAACACTTAAGATTAAAGAAGAATTGATTGAGAAAGAGAAAGAATTATCAAAGGTCGAAATAGAACTCAAACAAAAAAAGATTGAAGAAAAAGAGCAGAAGTTAATAAAAGAAGAAGAAAAAAGGATTGATGACACAATTAAAGATATAATTGATGAGAGTAATGAAGACAGCGATTAATAAACTCTAATCTGTCTTATTCTCATCCTCTACATCATTATCAATGCTCGAGTCAACTTTATTCCCATCCTCTCTATCAGTATCAATGCTCGAGTCAACTTTATTCTCATCCTCTATATCAGTATCAATGCTCGAGTCAACTTTATTCTCATCCTCTCTATCAGTATCAATGCTCGAGTCAACTTTATTCTCATCCTCTCTATCAGTATCAATGCTCGAGTCAACTTTATTCTCATCTTCTCTATCAGTATCAATGCTCGAGTCAACTTTATTCTCATCTTCTCTATCAGTATCAATGCTCGAGTCCGCTTTATTCTCATCCTCTACATCATAATCAATACTAGATTCAGGCTTATTCTCCCCTATAGGAGTACTATGCAATCTTTTAACTAACTTTCGTATATCTTCAATTTTTATACTTTCAGGTGGTAAACTAACTTGGATTTTTTTCGCTAAATCATATGCTAATTCTATGTATTGCAGATCTTCCAAGAACTCAATAATCTGAATCTTGTAATCAATATCTTCAACTCCCTCAACATATTCCATCAACTTTTCTTTAAGCAGAAGATCTACTTTATCAGTTCTTTCACTCCATTTTACACTCTTAACAAGCATCTTAAATGAGTTCATTACATTGTACATTTCAGACGTTGAATAACTATCGATGTTTTTTAATACATAGAATATGTATAGCTCTGCTTTTTCCCATCTCCTCAGCTTTAGACTTAATTCAACAAGTTCGAGTAGAGCAAGTTCATAAAGAAATTTACTCTCGATATTAGGGACTATTTTATCAAATATCCAGTCTAATAAATTAGGTTGGTCAAACTTTTCTATTACATCAATTAAAAACTTCTCAACTGCAAAGTATAATTTAGCATTTTCAGTCTTTGTAGAAGAAAGGAAGGAAACTAAGGCATATTTAACACGGCCCATAGCATCCTCTAAATTTACCGGTGTTTCAGCAAATTTATAAAAAGCAGATTCTAATATAGGTTGGATTTTTGGTCTTGCATCAAATTCATAGACAAAATATTCACTCCAACTAGGGCTTGGCCCCATTACTTTCTTCTTACGAACGAATTTTTTTTCTCCTGGGACGCTGGGTGTTTTAGGTTTTTTTGCTTTTATTTTCTCGGATAGTTCTTTAACTTTATCTTCGGGTAAGATTTCTAATATTATTTTATCCTGTTCTTTAGGGATTACTAGTCTAAAATAAACTTCCTCCTCTTCACTAAAGAATTCATCTCTCATTATTTTAGGAAAAGTTATTCCAGTTTTAGTTTTCTTTACAATTTCCTCAAAGAACGGTTCTTCATTGGAATCCTTATCTTCTTCCATATTATTCATCATTACGTTGGTAAGTTAATATGCTAAAAACAAAATACATAATTACACTACCTATGTAAATTTTTATTTCTTTCTTGTTACCCTGTGATATTAACGAGTTCTACTCCACGATGTTGGAAATTTTTGTCTATAAAACAAAGAATAGCGTGACCTTCATGATCATAAACAAGTGGTACGGGATAAGAATCTGCGTTTTGAATCATGCTCTTTTTAACAAATAAAGGAAGAATAGTTTTACAGACTCTGCATTCGACCATGATTCTCTTAACTAGCTCCAAATCAGCAAAGTTAACGATGATAGATTCTAGTTTTTCTTTAAATCCATTAAACATGTTAGGATTATAGTGCCCATATGACAAAACTGTATTGACATCATACATCTTGTTAAATTCGATCTCAATATGTTCCAGTAATGCTTCTAATAATTGAAATTGGACTTCAATATTGGCACCAACGATATAAAACATATGATCTTTCTTAATATGCACAATTTTCATATTTCCTTTATCTTTATGAACGAAAATATCACTTATTCGATTATCTTTCACTACATTTATGTCTAAGTCAAATCTCTTAAAGGAGTTTTCAGGTTGCCAATGGAATAGTTTAAACTCGTTTTTACTGATATCAATAAACTCAAGAAATTCACCGATATTTCTATAAACGGGCATGAGATTCAAACTTCCTTAATTTAACCATTTAATGACACTAAAGATATTTATATCTTTCATAAACTATAAAATCCTTGAATACAATTTGTCTTTGAACTAATTGGAATTATTATTTGAAAGGATTCGATGAATTATGATTTATTTACAAGAAGTTTTAAATATTACTCCAGCGACTCCAGAAACTCTTGAATCCTTTGTTGAAGTTGCTCAAAATTTATTAATGTCTGTATGTGCTCGATTAGGAGTACGCATAGTAGTTGCTTGGTTTAGTACTTACGAATGGTTTACTCAGGTAACACATTTATTGGAATTCAAAAATTTAGACGTATTAAAGGTTTTTCGCATAAAGACTAGCCAGAATAGAGAATGGGGAGAATATGCAGCACAATTTGAAGTCTTCGCTTCAGAGCGACGTTCGCGACTTTTAGAACCTATTGGAGCGATACCACCAGAAACTTTCCATAAAGCAATAGAAGAAAGTCAGAAAAATCCACTTAAAGTCTACAGTATGGGAATTCTTGAGGTAGCTCCCAATAAAATGGCGGATTTCATTGAAGGTGCGAAAATGAGTTCAAAAACTTTCCCGATTATCGCCAGTTGGCGACCTATTGCTGGAAATCCAAATGAAGTAATTGATATATGGAAAGATGTCATAAGTTCACAAGTTATAGGTCCACAACATTATCAACCGGCAGTTGTGAGTATGAAAGAATGGTTTAGTATGCTTAGAGAAATTGCACCAAAGGAACATTTAGTACAAATTTACCCTCTTCCATATTCTGAATTAAAATAATCTTTACACTTTTTAACTGATACCAATAGAAACTTTAATAATAACCTTTCTTTGATTGAGTTATATTATTAACTCATAAATCAAATGAAAAAAATTAATGTGATAAGAAAAATGATCTACCTAGAGCAAACTCTCAATATTACACCGGCGAGTCCAGATATTAGAGATGAGTATATTAAGATAGCTCAGGAACTTCTTGTGCCTGCATGTAAACGTCTTGGAGCACGTTTTATAGCTGCCTGGAACGGACATTATGAATGGGTAATGCAAACTACTCAAATATTCGAGTTTGATGATTTAGAAGCCTTGAAGAATTTTCGGATTAACGCTAGCCAGGATAAAGAATGGGGTGAATATACTGCAGAACTAGAGGTTTATTCTCCTGAACGTCGTACTCGATTATTAGAACCAATAGGAGCAGTGCCACCAGAAGTATTACATGAAGCAATTGATGAAAGTCAGAAAACTCCCTTCAAAACCTATAGTATGGCAACTCTTGAAGTAAATCCAAACAAAATGTCTGATTTTATCGCAGGAGTAAAAATGACCTACAAAATATTCCCTATTATCGCTAGTTGGCGTCCGATTGCCGGAAGTCCGAATGAAGTAATCGATTTATGGAAAGGTGATGTATTATTCAGTACTGAAGCTATGGCTTATAAACCCTATAGTCAAGAACAACAATGGGTTCGACAACTGAGAGAAAATGCATCTAAAGAGAGAATTGTCCCCCTATATGCATTACCTTATTCACCACTACGATAAAATTTTTGCAATTATAAATCCTCTATTCAGTTCTTTTTTTTATTTTTCTTTCATTTTAATTATTAAAAATTGAGAAAAAGTCTTCATTTTTAGGGAGGTTTAGAGTGAGTTGAATAAGAAAAAACTCAAATCCGGTTTGGATTCGTATCTACCAACTCATAGAGTAGATGAATATCAAAATCTTACTTTTACAGTAGTACTAGTCCGACCGGAACATGCGGGAAACATAGGTTCCATAGCTCGAGTCATGGAAAATTTTGAATTTAAAAAGTTAATTCTTTTTAATCCCATTGAAAGTAGAAAGAACATATTTAGTCATGAGACCCAAGGATTTGCAATGCATGGGAAGGAGATACTGATGAATGCCGAAATTGTAAATGTAGGAGAGCAAGAGAATTATTCGAATAAGTTTAAAAATTTTCTAAACGATTTTGATTTAGTTATTGCTACAACAGCAAAAGGAGAAAGAAAATCAAATATAAGAAGAATTCCATTATTTCCTGAGGATCTCTCAATTCCAGTCTCGATCAAACCTTTAAATATTGCTATTTTGTTTGGGAGAGAATCGAGAGGTTTAACTAATGAGGAAATAAATCTCACTGATATCATCCTAAGAATTCCAACAGGTCAAAATTACTCCGCTTTAAATTTATCCCACGCATGTAGCATCATTTTATACGAAATATTTAAAAAAGTTAATGATGTAAAGATTGGACGTGGTGAGCACCCTGTTTTGTTAGCTGATAGAGAAGATCGTCAATTGCTTCAAAAGATAATAAAAAACATCATTAAAAAATTAAAAATTAGAACCCACAAAAAAGAGAATGTATTCTATGCCTTTCGAAATCTTCTTGAAAGAGCATTTTTATCCAAAAAAGAATTAAGTTTAATCATGGGTGTGTTTTCGAAGGTTGAAAAGATATTAGAAGGCTTAAATCTTTATGAGAGTTAATGTTCTGACAAAATATTTCTCGTCTTAAACAAAAAAAAAAACGAAAACAGTTACATAAAACACATGAATTTCTAAAGCAGTATACGTAACATATCTATTTAAAACGGGAAAAATGAAAAAGACTATGTTATTAGGAGGTTTTAAAATAACAGAAAATATTTTTATATCAAATAATAAGCAGTTAATTCCCAATCCAATAATAATAACGTAGATGATGACTGATAATTGTTTTAATCTTCCTTCATTCATATTTCTAGGATCCAATTAAGGAATTATTTCATATTATTTAAAGGATTATCATTAAGGGATTATAAGAAGAACTGTCTCTTCATAGCATTTCTAAATAGATTATCTGTAAT
>JBHLRJ010000049.1:0-26577 GCA_048882645.1 Candidatus Thorarchaeota archaeon | reverse complement strand
ATTAAATTCATTCAATATTTAAAAGAATGTTGGTTCTCCTTCAAAAGCTCTTTCTGGTGGATTCATTTTCGCTGATTCTTCAGGGGATAATATTTCGATTAATTCATACTCAGATATTCCAAAACCCAATTTCTCTAGTATTTTGACCGCTTCATAAGGATCTTTATATGGACCGTGAAGTTTTGTGAAAGGATGGACATCTTCATCATTATTTAGGTTTACATGTTTTAAAAATGGTGGAATATTTTTTTCAATTAGTCCCTCTCTCTTGATAAGATCTAAAGTAGCAGTCTCGATAGCTATGATATCTTTTGATCCTAATATTCCAATATCATTAACAACGGGAGGCTGACCCATGCCCATACAATCACAATATGTAGTAATTTGTGTTAGGAAATTCAAATAAAATATTTTTTCAGGTTCAAATGTTTCGAGCACTTTACTGGTTGATAATGCCATCATTTCCTGAAAAGCGGTATAGCTTTCTCGGGGGAGTTTTAAAGCCCCGATATCTTGATCTATTTCTAAGCATGTAAAACACTGATGACAATCGTGATAGTTTCTTATAAGATCATCTTTCTCTTCGTCATAACGGAGTGCCCCATAAGGACATGCATCAACTAGCTTTTTTGCATGTTCAGAGGAGCCTTTCTCATTATTCCAATATCTATCAACTTGAGCTACACCATGAATCTTCGTCCAACGAGTTGGTCCTGAATAACCACCTAATGCCAAGTTTTTAATAGCACCACCATAGCCACATGCTCCATGCCCCTTAGCATGAGATAAATCAATTAACACATCAGCATCATTGAGTACTCCACCAAGGTCGAGTGTATCAAATCCTTTAAAATTAATTTCTACAGAGGTAATATAACCATCTTTTACTCCAGCAACCGGAATAATTGGACATCCGCACGTCTCTTGAGTATATCCACGATTAACTGCATTGTAAACAGCTGTAGGATTGTCAGTGATAAAAGGGTAGGCTCCAGTTCTTTTTACTGCTTCTACAATACGACGCACAAAAAATACAGGAATTGTTTGATACCCAACATCAAATCCAAGATGCATCTTTATGGCAACCTTATCCTTCTTTTCTATTTTGGTCTGTTTGATTAATGTTTCAGTAATTTTATCAACTTTTACTGCAAAAGAAGCAAAACTTGAAATACGACCATGTTGAATTGAACCAAAATAGACTTTAGCCTTAGAATTCATATCCTTGATTACTCGCTTTATATAAATTAATTGTCAAAATTCTTCTTCGAAAATAAATTTGGGTTTTATAATTAATACAATAATTATTTTAACCTCCATTTATTCTAATAAGTTAAGAGAAAATTAAAAACAAAAAAGTAGATGGTAATTAAATGGCCCGCTGCCCAGAAAGTGCTCATTTTGTATGCGTACCTGAAATGCGGAGGGTTAATGAAATACCAATCAGCTATTAAGCAAGTAGTTTGTCAATCTTGTGGATTGTCTTTAACAAGACAAGAACTTGATGGGTATTGGAAGAAAGTAAGAAGTGAAAATGTTTCAGAGGTCGATGAGTCACAACGCAAAAAGGATCGACGTAAAGAATGGTTAGATTGGTATTCTTCCTCCAAAGATTCTAAAGAAAAAGATTATTAAGGTTATTCTTATAAAACACCTCTCTAAAAACAAGAGAATTATCTCGAGATTAAAATATATCGAAAATATTCTTATTTTTTATTAATATCCAAGTCTTTCACTAATTAGCAAATTTCCTTTCAAAAAGATCTTCAAGTAATTCTTCTAATTTACTTGCTTGAATATCTAATAAGGTTATTTCTAAATGTCTCCCACGTGTGGCATCTTCAATTCTGACTGTCTTTGATGCTATAATTTTTAGCTGATTAAGTTGGCGCACATACTTTCTAAAACTCATTTTCACATGAGGTTCTATTGAATAGGCTTCACATATCGCTTGGTATTCTTCATAAGCATCATCTACTAGTGTAAAGGGAGTACCAGTATTAATTAATGATCTAACAATCCCAAACAATGCGATAAGTTCTTGGTCTTTTAATTCATCAATAATCTCTGATCTAAATGTGGGATAGACATTATCAGAAGCACCTCTAATAATGTCTGCAGTAATCCTATCTAAACTTTCTCTATCGCAATGTAATCCACTTTGTCTTAGAATTTCGATTCCGTGTCTCATGTTACCATTTTCTACTACTATCTGAGCGATCATAGTTAGAAGATCTTCATCAATTACATTTTCCTTGAATGCAACCTCACTTCGATACTTTAAAATTTTCAATGCTTGATCAAAATTATAGGGTTTAAGCTCAATTTTCTCATTTAGTCGACTCAGTATTTTTTCATTCTCGATCTTCATCCAATCGGTGTTTCTACTGACTAATAAAATAGAAAGTTTCGCATTTTGATGCCCAAATGTTTCAGCGATATTCAAGAAAGCTAAAATTTCTTCTTGTTTTAATAGGTGAATTTCATCTATTATTAATAACATATACCCCTTTTCCCGAATTAATTTAGTGAGGATGAGCTTTAAGGCTTCATCATCACTGTAGCCTCTACCACTCCCCATTGTGTATTTGGAGAGAAGTTCTCTGATAATCTTACTTTTAGATCGGAAATTGATACAATCAAAATATTCGAGAAAGAAATTTACATCTTTCTCTGTCGCAACAGTCTTGAAATTTTTACCGAAATAGCGTGCTGTACATGATTTACCGACACCTCCCTTGCCTAATATCAGACAATTAATAGAAGGTTGTTCTTCCTCCTCTACGATTCTTCTATAATTAATTATTAATGTACTTAACTCTTTGTCTCGACAATATAATTTTTCCGGCACTTTACTTTTATCAAGAGAACTGAGTTTTCTAAAAACTGATTTCTTCTGGAATTGTTGCCTAAATGCGTCCTCATCCATACTAAATCGATTTATCTAAGTATAATTTGTGAATCTATTATAGTAATAATGGTAGAAATTAAGTTTAAAGTTTCTTATTATTATGATCTTATCATATTTCTAATATTAATGGATTATATAAAAATAAATATTTCCACTTAAAATTTATCTGACTTATTCAGGGGATGCATCATTGTATATGATTGCTTTAGTTTGGTAATGTCATTTTTAGCATAGATCCTTGTAGTATTTGGGCTTGAGTGTCCTAAAATGTCTTGTAATTCACTGATATCCATTCCTGAGCGTCTAAGATGTGTTGCTCCAGTATGCCGAAACACGTGGGGTGTTACAATCTTAGATTCCGAAAAACCGCACTTAGTTTTTATAGTTTTTATATCTGTTTGAACTACTCTTGGACTCAGTTTCTGATTTCTTGTATTTACTAGTAGATAATTTTCAGGATCATATGAAATCCTATCATTAAGATGTTCTTGAAAGATTTCAAGGGTTCTTTTATCCACTGGTACAATTCTCTCTTTATTCCCTTTACCTCGTAAGCGAATATATCCTTTATTAAAATCAATATCTCTTATTTTAATATTACATAACTCACTTACCCTAGCCATTGTGGAATAGAGTAATCTTACTATTAAGTAATAACGTTGACTTTTCTTAGAATTAAATAAACTTCTATCTTTTAACTTTTTGAAAATCGTCTCAATATCTGAAACATTAAGAAATTTAGGCAGGCTTTCTTCAAGCTTTATCTTTGGAGACTTAATAGTACTCATAGAATTTTTATCTATAAATTCATTCAATGTCAAAAATTTGAAATAGGAGCGTAATGAGGCGATTTTTCTACCAATTCCTTTTTTTGAATACCCGCTATCCTTGATTTTCTTTAAAAATAATCTTATTCTCTGCCGAACTACAGGTGAATTTAAATTGATATCACCAACCAGACTTATAAATTTCTCAAGATCATATTTATATGCTTTAATAGTGGATGGAGCACAACCTTCCTCCACTTCTTTTGAAATTAAAAAATCTTCAATAAAATCAGAGAAATTACTCCCAACCATAATGAATACAATATGATCGTGATATTACATAATAGAGTGTAATATCTAAGTGACATATAATAAAGGGATCTCTTTGAGAGATGGAAATATTTTAAAAATTAAGATTTTCCATCTCCATACCATCCTTTTTTAATAAAAAGATACGCATTCATTGCGGCTGTTGTTCCCTCTCCAACTGCAGTTGTTACTTGTCGTATTCCACCAGTTACATCTCCCGCCGCATATATCCCTGGATAATTAGTTTCTTGATCTCTATTGACTTTAATACACTTATCTTCATCAAGTTCTATTCCTGCCTTTTCAGCTAATTCACTTTGTGGCTTAACTCCTATTGCAATGAAGAGTGCATTTACATTAATCTCAGAAATCTCACCTGTTTCGACATTTTTGACTTTTAATGCCCCCAATTTATTGTCAGTTGGTATAGCTTCCTCTATAATACAATTAAACATTGGAGTGACATTTTCCAATAAATCTACCTCATCTGCAATACAAGCTTCGGCCCGCATACAATGCCGTCTATGAATAAGATAAACCTTACTAGCTACACCTGCAAGATAAATTACTTCTAAACCTGCAGCATTACCGCCACCAACCGCAGCAACTACTTGATCTCGAAATAAGGGGCCATCACAAGTAGCGCAATAAGATATTCCATTCCCTACTAGCTCAAACTCATTAGGTAGTCCAAGTGTTAAATGTTTTGAGCCTGTTGCAATTATAATAGCCTTAGCTTTTATATCTCTTCCATAACTACTTATAATCATTTCTTTTGGGTTGATTGCTGAAACTTCATCAAAGAAAAAGGTTGTCCCATAGAATTCTGCTTGCTCTCTCATTTTTTCTGTCAATTCAAGACCATTAATGCTCATATATCCTGGATAATTCTCAATTTTAGGTGCTGTCCCAGCTAATCCTCCGAAACCCTTACCTTCATAAAGAGCTGTTTTTAAACCCATCCTACCGCCATAGATTGCAGCTGTCAATCCAGCAGGCCCTCCCCCGATAATTACTAATTCAAATTCATCATTACCCGACAACTTTAATCTCCTTCATTTTGTGTTGCTAATACCCAATATAATCTTAAAAAATGTTTAAATTTTACTTTTGAAATTAAGTTTTGGTTAGTTTATTCTTTCTTCAATTGTCGGAGATATTTACAAGCATTTATTCCCGCTCGTGCACCTTCTGCTGTAGCAAAGACCACTTGAAAAATTCCTCCTGTGCAATCGCCTGCAGCATAAACTCCTTCAATATTTGTTTTTTGTTCCTCATCTACTTTAATATTTCCCATATCATCTAATTCTACACCTGCTTTTTTAAAAATTGAATTAGAAGAAATAAGTGATAAAATAAATAGACCACTTAATTCAAATTCTATTATTTCTTCCTCTCCTTCTGTTTCATGTTTGGAAGTCTTACAGATAATCTTTTGAAGCTTACCTTCAGAATCTGGAACGACCTCGCTTATTTCCAAATTCTCTAGAACGTCGATTCCTGCTTCTTTTACCTCATATACTTTATTAGGTAATTTTTCAATTCCAACATCACTAATTACTTTTACAGTACAACCCATTTGTTGTAAAGCCAATGCATCATCTAGCGTTTCTTCATCTTTACCGTACACATATACAATTTTATCTTTATATAATGGTCCATCACTTAATACACTATAAGATACTCCAAATCCTTGCAATAAGTCTTGACCTTTTATAATTTCTTTGCGAATTCCTTTTCCCGTTGCTATTATGACAACATCAGATGTGATATTTGCTGTTCTTGTCGAAATCACATTTACACCCATTCCCAGCATAAGTGATGTAACATCTCCATGCAATATTCTGATATTTTCAGAATAACTTTCCGTGTGAGCCCTGAACTTTTCTAATAAATGTTTTCCTTTAATATATATTTCTCCAGGCCAGTTTTGGATTTCTTTTGCTTCTATAAGGGCAGAAACTTCTTTACCCTCAAGAATAATTACATCTATATTGGCTCGAGCACAATAAATACCCGCTGTTAATCCCGCGGGCCCCGTACCTATAATTAGAACTTCACATTTATATTCATCCATCTAATCCGCCTTCTTGATTAATTAACATATAAAATTATAAGATAATAATAAATCTTACTGGGATAATCTTTTTATCCTCTCCTAAAAAATATAATATCTTATTTAATTTAATTTTTTAATATCTCTTTTTATGGCATCCTAATTATTTCACTCAAATTCAAAATGTTTTAATGATTTAAGAAATTTTGAGTGATATATTGTATATTTGATTCAAAAAAATTTAATTAAAAACTCAAAACTAAGTGGATAATTATGTTTTCTGATGTACCAATAATTTTAATTGTTGCATTAATAGCAGGGATAATTTCAATTGTAATGGCTTTATATTTTGCACGATTAGTACTGAAAGAAGATCCAGGAAATGAAAGAATGATTGAAGTATCTGGTTATATTGAAACTGGCGCTAAAACTTTTCTTAAAGTTCAATATAAAGTATTGGGTATTTTTGTAGTCGTTCTAGCAATAGCACTATTATTTCTACCCTCTCCACTTGAAAAAAGTCTAACATACATCAGGGTGGCACCTGGTGCTTTGAATTGGGAGCAAATGGTTGCCTATATTATAGGTTCCGTGGGATCAATGGGAGCTGGATATTTAGGTATGATGACCGGTGTAAAATCTAATACCCGTTCTGCTCAAGGTTGTACGATAAGCACTAAGAAAGGTTTTGATGTCGCTTTTTTTGGTGGTGCCGTAATGGGCCTTGCAGTTGTAGGCGTAGCTTTAATTGGTCTTTCTGTTTTATATTGGATTATTCCAGATCCTATGATTGTTTTAGGATTTAGTTTCGGTGCCAGTAGTGTGGCTCTTTTCATGAAAGCAGGAGGTGGTATTTACACTAAAACCGCAGACGTCGGAGCTGATCTGGTAGGTAAGGCAGAATACGACCTTCCAGAAGATGATCCTCGTAATCCAGCTACTATTGCGGATAACGTTGGTGATAACGTTGGCGACATAGCTGGTATGGGATCTGATCTTTTTGATTCATATGTTGCGTCTATAGTAGCAGCTATGATGTTAGCCGCAACCTTAGGTATCGTACCTTTAGGTAATATATGGGACACCATATCTGAAGGTATAAGATATATATTTGTAATATTCCCAGTTGTCTTAAGCGGTGTTGGTTTAATTGCTTCTTTAATTTGTATATACTTAATTAAAATTAGAAAAGGAGAAGAACCTGGCAAATTACTAAATCTGGGAACATATTTAGCTACAGTTGTTTTTGCTGGTCTTGCTGCAATTATTACTTTAATAATGACTTTGGGTCTAAGCCCGAATGAGTTAATATTCTTATGGAAACTTTATGCTTCCGTAGTGATTGGGTTACTTAGTGGTCTGGTTATTGGAATTACAAGTGATTATTTTACTAATGATAAAAGAAAACCAACTAGAGTTATTGCAGAGTCGGCACAGGAAGGTGATGCAGTAGTTATTCTAAGTGGATTCTCATATGGATTAATTAGTGTTGTACCTCCTGCTATTGGTATTGTAGTCGCGATGGCTGCAGCCTACTTATTAGGCGGATTATTTGGAGTAGCAATGGCGGCGGTTGGTATGCTTGCTATTGTAGGAACCATTGTTTCAAATGATGCTTATGGTCCAATTGTTGATAATGCTCGAGGAATTGCTGAACAAGGTGATCTAGGGGAAGATGTCATTAGAACTGCTGATAGACTAGATTCAGCAGGAAATACTGCAAAAGCGATTACCAAGGGTTTTGCTATAGGTGCTGCTAACCTAACAGTACTTGCTTTAATGTTTTCTTTTGCAACCGAGGCAAATGATATCAAATCTGGTACGATAGACGTGGTGAATTTATTAAATGTAGATGTTTTAATTGGGGCGTTTATTGGTGTAGTTGTTCCTGCCTTATATTCTGCATTACTAGTTTTAGCTGTTCAAAGAAATGCTGCTAAAATGGTTGATGAAATAAGACGACAATTTGAAGAGAATCCTAAAATATTAACTGGTGAAGAAGCAGCTGATTTTAACAAATGCATTTCAATCGCAACTAAGGGTGCTTTAAAAGAACTTATATTACCCTCAATAATTGCAATTGTTATACCTATTTCAGTTGGAATATTATTTGGAGTTGCAGCACTAGGTGCATTTCTAGCGGGTGCAATTTTATCTGGCTTTGTCTTCGCTATCTTTATGTCAAATGCCGGAGGTTCATGGGACAACGCGAAAAAATGGATTGAAGATGGAAATCTCGGAGGAAAAGGGACTAATATTCATAAAGCCTCAATTACAGGAGATACTGTTGGAGATCCATTCAAAGATACTGCAGGTCCAAGTATTAATACTTTATTAGTAGTAATGTCATTGACGGCATCAATCTTTCTTGGATTCTTGATGATTTTTGGTAATGGAGCAGGCCTTTTAGTGTTCTAATCTGATGTTAAAGCTAAATTAACTAAAAATTCTTCTTTTTTTTTATATTTATTTGTCATTTACAGATTAAATTGAAGGTGGAATAATGAAGAGTGTCCTCGAAAAAATTGCCTTGAAATCTATAAATTATTATATTGAGCAAAATCTTGATGACTTTTATATTAAATCTTCTACGCATCCAAATTTTTCATCTCATCTGGAAAATAAGATAAAATGGGTTATATCTAATTATGCAGATTGGCCAGAAGCTATTTTTAGAACTAATTTCGAAAATTTGGACGTAAATGATGAAATAAATGAAGTAAAGCAGCAAATAAATAAAGGAATAGCCCCGAATGGATGGACAATAGGGCCATTGACAAAACCTAAAAATTTAGGGAACATTTTAGAAAAAAATGGCTTTTCAAATGTCTACCACCAAGCTGGAATGGCAATTGATTTAAAAGTGCTCAAGAATAAAATATTGAATGAAGGAAGATTTGAAGTGGAGAAAATTGACAATAAAAAATCTTTAAAACAATGGATTAAGGTTGTCTCATCTGTTTTTGGCATAAAAGTAGATTTTGAATTAATTGAATATCTGATTTCAGAACCAGAGATAGAATTCTATATTGGTAGATTCAAGGGAATGCCCGTTTCCTCACTGATGTTGTATCTATCTTCAGGAGTTGCAGGTCTTCATGCTGTTTCCACTTTATCTGAATATAGAAATAGGGGATTTGGTCTTGCTATAAGCCTAAAAGCATTAAAAGACGCTTTCAAAATGGGATATAAGATTGGAGTACTTCAAGCCTCAGCTTTGGGTGAAAGAGTATACAAGAAATTAGGATTTAAAAAGTATTGTGATATAATATCTTATGAGTTAATAGAATAATTCGACTACAAATATTTATATAGTTGTTTTACCTTTTAAAACGCGACGAGTGAGATATGGAGCTGACGGTAGGCTTGACCTGCTGAGGAACCTCGCCCCACATTCCAAGCAAGGTGTAGAAAACTACTACGATGAGAATCGTAATTTAGCAACTGAAACGACACCACCTTTCTACGCATATTAATGACTTGGATCAGCCAGAGAAATTGTGGAAAGGAATGGTTGGAACGAGCTAAAACCTTGGTGCAAGGCCAAATGAAAGCAATGAGGTTCTTGGAGCGAGCTTTAGGTTGACCGCATAGTTTGATGCTCCAACTGCTACCTGGTGACGGGTACAGTACAGAAGGGCGGGTATATATCTCAAGCGTCCCTTTCTATCCTTTTTAAAAAATAGAATAAGAAAAAAAGAAAAAGAATTTTATTTATTTTTAAATTTACTCCTTTTCAATTTTATTAGCAGTATAATAATGCCCAGAATTGACCCCATCAAAATTAATAAATCAAATCCAGGGATACCTCCAACAGATTCATACTTTTCAGTGTCCCACCACAAAGTATAAAGGTTTCCGGAATTATCACCATACACTCTAATATAATATATTCCTTCAGAGGGCATGACATACTTAATATGGTCATTATCCTTTAATGTGAAATTACTTGTGATTTTTGTATAATTACTATCATATATTTCAAATCCCATTAAACCTTCAGCAGAATCGTAAGTTACTTCTACAATTAGACTTAGCTCTGTTTCATCAACATAAATTTTATACCAATCTTCATCAAATTGCAAAGCTGGCCCTAAAAGATTCCACATTGAAATAGCTTTGTAAGACGATAAGTCATAAGCAGAAAGAAGATCATTATTCAATTCATATGCATCATCAGTTCGAAGATCTGTCTTAAGATCATCCCACCAAAGATCATACTCATTCCCCATGTTGTCTCCATGAACTACTAGTATATATATTCCTGGATGAGGGAGAATTGATTCAAAATGTTCATTGTCTGTAATTGAATAATTTCCATCGCTATAAGAGCTCGTAGAATCGAAAATTGATAAATCAATATTCCCTTGACTATGATCAAAAATAAGATCAACAACTAAATGCTTATATCCAACAGAGACATCAATCATATACCAATCTGGTTTTTTTTGAATTCCTTTACCATGAATATCACTGATCCACGTCTGTTCTTCTAATTCAAATAACGTAAGAAATTGTAAATCATAATAACTTCCTTTATTGTCTCCGAATATTCGTATGTAATAAGTGCCTTTCTTGGGAAGTTTTGTTTGAATATGTTCACCATTTTGAGGATTATAGCTTCCAGTAATAAATTTCCCATTAGAATCATACAATTCAAGATCCATAGTATTATCACATATAAGATTTATAACTAAATACTCAAAACCAAGTGGTACATCAACTCTAAACCAATCTTCGTCATATTGCATTCCAAGACCCGCATATCCACTCAGCCACCATCCTTCAATGTGTGTAATGTCATATGCTTCCCTGTAATCATCATTTTCCTCATATGGGTCATCTCCCTTTGTATTAAAGGTCTCATATTGTAAATCATAGAAATTGCCTGAGTTTGAACCAAATACTCGTATATAATATTCACCATACGTGGAAAGGGTAATATCAATGAATTCATCGTTATCTGAGGAATAACTTCCAACCACAAAAGAATTACTGGAATCATACAATTCAATATCAATATTCCCGGGTATATGATCAAATAAGACAGATACACGTAGGTGTTCAAAACCAAGAGCTATGTAAATCTTAAACCAATCCTCATCAAATTGGAATCCGGGTCCGTTTATACTTGTCAACCACCATCTATTGTATGAAGTAAGATCATAAGCCTCAAAATCATAATCATTTTCTTCATAGAAATCATCTCCCGGATTTAACCAAATATCTAGATCATAAGTTACATTAGTATCTCCATAAACATGATATACTCGAATACGCCAATCTCCTGACATATCTGCGATGTATGAAACAAATTCATCATTGTCAGTAGAATATGATCCAGCACGGTGTACATTAGAGGGATCATAAATCTCCAAATCTAGGTCACCCTCGATGTGGCTGAAATAAATACTTACATCAAGTACATCATTCGGATTTAAATAGAGATGATACCAGTCTTCATCAGCTTCGATAATTCTAAGCATAGGATAATAATTTGGATCTACCCAACGTGAAGTCCAGAAATCGTCATTTTCTTCCATCCAATCATCTCCAGACACAGTCATACTAAGATCTTCCCACCACAAATCATATGTATTTCCTGTTAGATCTCCATAAATCCTTATATAATAAGTTCCGTTGAAGCCGAGATTAACCTCTAAATGTTCATTATCATCCATAGAATAACTTCCGGTTATGTACACGTAATTCCAGTCAAATAACTCAATGTCTATATTACCATTAGAATGGGTAAATATTAAATCCGCCTTTAATCGTTCTTCACCAAAATCAAGTTCAATTTGATACCAATCCTCATCATATAATATTCCGAGTCCAGAAATACTTGATAACCATGTGGCTTCATACGAAGAAAGATCATATGCTTGCCAATCAAAATCATTTTCTTCATAAGCATCATCAGTAATAACATAAACTGTTGTATTCCACCATAGGTCATAAGGCGCTCCGTTATTAGCTAAATATACTTTTAAGTAGTAAATTCCAGAAGATGGAACGATTATGTCAATATATTCGTTATCAGTTATTGAATAACCACCCGTAATTACCGATAATCCACTAGAATATAGCTCAATATCAATGTCACCATTTGAATGCATGAACATAAGTGTTACCATTAGATGTTGCATCCCTGTGCTGACATAAATCTCATACCAATCATCATCAAATTGAACTCCAAGACCTGCAATCGAAGATAGCCACATATCTTCAAAAGGAGATAGATCAAAAGCTTCCCAGTCAAAATCGTTTTCTTCATAAACATCATCCATCTGATATGTTTTCCACCATAAGTCATAAATATTTGATTGATTTGGCCCAAAAATCCGAATAAAGTAAACACCTGGAGAAGGTGCAATATAATCGATGTATTCGTTATCTGTTACTGAGCTACTACCTGTCAATATAACCGCTCCACTGTCCCACACTTCAATATTCATATCGCCCAATGCATGGATAAAAGTTAGATTAACTTTTAAATGCTGAAAGCCCATCTTAATATTGATCATATAAAAATCGTCATCTTCTAAGATACCAGATCCATTAATGCTACTCAGCCAAACATCTTCATATTCAGAAAGATTATAAGCAGTTAAGTAAGTATTGTTTGGTTCATACTTATCATCTGGGCTGCTTATGGAAACTGATTTTCCACCTGTTATATATTTTAGGCTTATACTAGGATTAAAAAAAATGCCAAGAGTAAAAGCAAGGAGTAAAACTGAAACAAAGAAACCCCGTTTATAGATTTTCTTTAAATCCATACCATTCTAATCGCGTTTTACCCTTATAAATTTTAACAAAACAGTAAAGTGAGAAAGAGTTTGAATCAAAATAGGGTATTTTTCACAGATATAAGTTATTCGAGGATTTTTTAATTTATGCTTCAAAGTTTTTTAAAATGAACTCATCTATCTAATACTAGCTCCGCAAAATATTCAAAATCTCTATTATAGGATTTTTCCGCTTGTTTAGAGATTTTAATAAAAGCGCAATCATGTAACTGATTCATTGAGAGATGATACCCTATGCATTCATAGATTAAATATGTCTTAAAAATTTGGAATATACGCATAAATTGGACCACACTTCAATTTAGAACAAATTTTTCGACGCAGGATCTTTATTCAAGTAAACTAAATGAGCAATCCTCGGATTCACATCCCGGACATTTAAATTCTTCATCTGGAAAATCATCCAGCTCAAATTCATAACCACAACTATCACAAACGAATTTCAAATATATCCCACTTATTAAAACAAGGTTATACCTTACTTTATAATGTAAAATTAAGTCTAATTAAATCTTTGCTCCAATACTTTTGAAGCTATTAAAAGAGAGATAATTGGGATTGATATACTTATATTATAAATTGTATAATAGTTTAAGCTCTTGATCTGTTAATATTATATCAGCAGCTTTAATATTTGCTTCTAAGTGATTAATTTGAACTGCTTTTGGGATAGTAATTACATTATCATGGTTAATGAGCCAAGCAATAGCTATTTGTTGAGTTGATGCATTATATTTCTCACTTAATTGTTTTAATTTGTTTTCAATCTCTCCTGTTAAATATGTGTATCCTTGATGGCCTAGTGGACTATAAGCAGTAAAAGTTATTCCTTCTTTCTGATAATATGGTAATGATTTATGAATATGTTTTTGATTTGTGATACTTGCCTGAAGTTGATTAGTTACTAATTCTGCTTTTTTAAGGATTGACTGTGCTTTTTTAAATTGAGCAATAGAATAATTACTTACTCCAATGTAACGAATCTTCCCTTCATTCAAAAGATCTTCCATAACTCGCATATGTTTTTTAATTTTTGGAGCTAAGAAAGAAGGAAAATGGACTAAATACAAATCTAAATATTTTGTGTTCAGTCTACTTAAACTTTTATCACATGCTTTTTTCATTGCATTAAAACCAAAATGCTTAGGGAATAATTTACTAGTTATAAATAGTTCATCTCTTTCGTATTCAGCAATAACCTCACCTACTACTCTTTCTGAAGTACCCATACCATATAATTCGGCAGTGTCTATATGGGTCATTCCGAGTTCAATGCCCGCCCTTAAAGACTTCTTCCACAATTCATAATGTTGTTTATTTCTTTTATATCTGATCCCCCAAGTTCCTTGTCCTAAAATTGGGATTTGCTCCTTTGATTTGCCTAATTGTATTTTTTTCATTTTCAGCCCAATTTTTGAAAAATTATAATTCTAAAGCTTTTATTAAGCTTCCTATTATATTTTAATTATTTTGAAAATGCTACTTAATGTTATATATTAAAAAATTATATTTACATTGATGTTTTATATTGAATTGATTTAAGATGACTATTAATATTGAAAATACTAAAAGAATTATTCAAGAATACCTTATAGATGAAGGTTTATTTAAAAAAAAGCATGATGGACCCAATATAACTTTTGGATACCAGTTTACATATCCTCCTGGTCCAAAGGGACACCCTTTATCAGTAGTGAATCCAAAAGGTAAGGACTTTATCTTACTTACGGCTGGAATTCAAATATCTGAACCTTATATTAAGGCTTTAAATTCCTTAAAAAACGATAAAAAGTTGCAATTTTTTAAGGAATTAAGGAAATTTCTAGTCCTTAAGAACATATTCTTTCGTATCGATGGCCAAAATTACAGGTATGAAATTTTTGATCAAATATTTCTAAAAAAAGATGGTAGTGTCTCTAAAAATACTTTTTTTAGGAGTATTCGCTATCTATTTAATTGCACTCAATACAGTACTTTAATACTAGACGACTTCTGCTCAGGGCATATAAAGAATGTAGACAATTCTAAAATTATTGGTGACGGCTATTCTTTTTACACCTAAATATGTTTGAATCTAAATGAGTCTTAGGGTCATAAAATTAGAAAATAAAAAAGAGAAAAAACGAGGAAAAGACTGTTTGATTAAATCAAACGACTACAAATGTTAGAAAGTCATTCTAACAGTTATAAACAAACTGGCAATGAAAACCAAATATTTCATTGGGAGTAGGGGGACTCCGAAAATATTTTTTTGTATCAGCATTATCCAGAAGTGGCATCCAGACCATTTAGTACAGAGGCAGACTGTTACTTTCTTGGCTTCTACTATATCACCTTCAGAGTAGAATTCAAGACAATCTGGAACATCAGGCCATTGATTACTTTCTAATTCAATGTCCTCGCAGAGCAAGAAGCGTGCTTCCCAATAATCGGCATAGCACGGTTCATGACCCATCCAAGTCCAATCTATGAATATTGTACCTTTCACTTCATCTTTTTGGATAAATGTGATCGTTCCGCATTCAGGTTCGTAACCACCAGTAACGCGGACTGTGACATAATAATCTAGTAACATATCTTGAGTGATACATAAAGGCAAAACATCCCAACATGGGAGATTAGCGTCAATAATTTCAATGGTACCAGGCTCTGTATCCATCTCGGTGCAACCTCCATTGGCTGCTGATACGCTATTTTCGATTATTGGCTCGATCACTTCAGGTTTATCAAACTCTTCAGGATGAAAACCTGCGGCTACAGGATGTAACCGTTGGTGTGAAAAGAGTAACATGCCCCCTATACCCAATGCAAATGCCACGACAATAGACGTTACTGAAACTATCAAAATCCACATAACTAATTTAGACTGACTTTCGTTAGTCTCGTCTATTTCCATTGGCAATCTAACCTATCTAACTTTGGTTAACCACCTAATATCAATAATTGGATATTAATTTTTATTGAGATACTAAAATATTTAAAGATTATGGAAATGAAATTCTCGATTAAATTCATTGAAAAAAGATTTTATCGATGATATCTAATATTTTTTCTCGGATTGTTTCTATATTTTCACGATTTAGAGTAAATAACAAAACTTCGGGAAGATTTAAAAGGTAATCCTTAATAGGATGTTGTAGACTCTGTCCTATAGTTGCTATAATATTGACATCTAATTTAAAGAGAAATTTAATAACTTTTTGGAATTTTTGAGAGAATAATTCCATTTTTCCAATTTCGTCAACCACTACCATGCTACTCTCCTTAAATTCAATTCTTTCAAATTTAGTGATAATTTTCTCGAATTCCCCTACGAATACGTGATATTTACCCAATCTATACTGAGTTCTATAATTCCCAATTCTCGCCAACATTCTCTTTTCATTAATGCTAATTCTTTCAATATCAAAACCAATTCGCTTGTTTCCTCGTTTAACTTCAGGAGTTAAAAATCCGTCAACAGTGATCTCATTTTCCTTACAATAATTAATCACTTCCATTATTAGAGTTGATTTTCCACAACGAGGAGGACCTGTGAGAAGTATTTTAGTGTTCATTAGAAATTGAGGGATTAAAATTTTAAAATTTATAATATTATAACAAGAAATTACAATATAATTTATTAATTAAAAGTATAAACAAAATTGAATTGTTAAGAAAATGAAAGGCTCAACCTTTAAGTTCACAGATCGAGATAACATTGATATTTTTGTCTATAAATGGGCTACTGAAACTGCCCCAAAAGCAGCAATTCAAATTATCCATGGACTGGCTGAACATGCTAAGAGGTATTCCCGGGTAGCAGAAGTCTTATGTAACGAAGGGTATGTTTGTTATGCAAATGATCAACGTGGTCACGGACGAACAGCAGGTGATTTAACTGAATCAACTTTAAAGGGTAATGCTGGAGTCTTAGGTCCCAAAGGATGGGAGGGTGTTGTCAATGATGTTCATGAGTTATCAAAAATTATTAGAAATGATTTTCCTAATCTTCCTTTATTCCTTATAGGACATTCCTGGGGAGCGTTCATAGCCCAAGATTATATTCAAGAATGGGGAAATGAAATTAGAGGGTGCATTTTGAGTGGAACTAATGGAAAAGTGAGAGGATTGGTTATTAAAGCAGGAAAATTAATACTTAAGGGGGAAATCAAGAAATTGGGTCCTACTGACCCTAGCCCAAAAATGTATGAAATGAATTTTAAATCTAATAACCAGTTATGGAAAAATGACGAAGGAGCGACTGGATTTGAATGGCTTAGTAGAGATAAAGATGAAGTTCAAAAATATATTGATGATCCTTGGTGTGGATTCATACCACCTCCTAGTCTTTGGTTAGAATTCATTAATGGTTTTGAAAAAGTATACAATGAGGCAAATGAGAGAAAAATTCCAAAGGATCTACCAATTCATTTTATCTCTGGGTCCTTAGATCCTGTTGGTAATAAATCTAAAGGTGTTAAAGAAATGATTAATCGATTTGAGAAATATGGAATGAAAAATATTACATATAAATTCTATAAAGATGCTAGACATGAATTATTTAATGAAATTAATCGTAATGAAGTATTTAAAGATGTAATACAGTGGCTTGATTCTCACACTTAGACTTATAAAGCTTCTATTCGTTTAAATCTCGAAACTTCAACAGTAACTCTTTTTGTTTTTCCGATATTTTTTTTGGTATTACGATCTTTATTACAACGTATTGATCTCCCCTCCCTCTTCCACGCATATGTGTAACACCTCGATTTTTAATGCGAAATTCTGTACCTGGTTGAGTGCCTGGTGGTATTGATAATTCCTTCTCAGTTATAGTGTTTTCTTTATAGTCTAGAGTTGGTACTAAAATTTTCCCACCAATAATTGCGGTTACGATATCTACATCAACTTCAGTCTCTAAATCAAATCCTCTCCGAGTAAAAATCCCATTATCTTCAACTCTAATCCTTATGAAGAGATCTCCAGGAATCGCGTTGACAGAAGGAATGTGACCTCCACCTTGAACTTTTAAGTGGACACCATCTTCGACACCGGGAGGGATATTAACATTTATTGTTTTTTCTTCAGGGACTACTTTTCTTCCTTCGCACACTTTACATTTCTTTTCAATAATTTTTCCCACTCCAGAACAAACATGACAGCCTGTTTCTCGGATTATCGTGCCAAATCCTGACTGTGTCATTTTCCTTATTCGACCAGTTCCTTGGCATTCAGGACAAGTAACTATACTGGAAGGGTCTTCTGCTCCTGTTCCTTCACAAGAATCACAAGGAGTATATCTGTCAATTGGGATCTCCTTCTTAACACCAAACATAGCTTCCTCGAAACTTATAATTAATTGATCCTCAATATCCTGTCCAACTTCTCTACGTGACGCAGCTCTCCCTCTTGATCGTGAGCCAAAACTTCTGAAACCAAAATCGTTAAAACCTCCAAATGGACTAAATTCACCAAATATACTTTTTAAAAGCTCGTCAATACCCGGAATACCTCCTGAGAAGAAATCACTCATATCAATTTGTACTCCACTATGACCAAAACGATCATAGTTCCTTCTCTTATTTTCATCACTTAAAACTTCATAAGCTTCTTGGAGTTCAATAAACTTTTCTTTTGCATTTGGATCCTCTTTATTGACGTCAGGATGATACTTTCTGGCCAGTTTTCGATAAGCTAGTTTTATTTCATTTAAGGAGGCATCCTTACCTACTCCGAGAACTTCATAGTAATCTCTCTTTTCAGAGTTCATAATGTCTTAGTCCCTTCTTATTATCAAAAAAGTAAGAAATTCAAGTAATGCAAATTGTTCCTAAAATTTAATTTTTTAGGTAATAGAATGTTATCTTATACACTTTATTAATTTAAAGTAACTATTTAAGTATCTAAATTGAAATTTAATTAATTATTCAAAATAAAAAAATGGAAGTTTAAAATGATTCCAAAACGAACTAAAAGGATAACCCCTGAATGGTTGAATGAATCATTACAAAACTCAGGATATCTTAAAGATATAAATATCGAATCAATTTCAAGACAACCATGGGGTGCTGGAGAGGGATTTGTGAGTGATATGGCGCGATTTACTATAATTTATGATAAAGAATCTTCTGATCTTCCAAAGACAATGATTGTGAAAATGCCTACAACTTTTAGAAGCGCTTTAGCTATTGCTGAACAATATAATCTTTATGAAAGAGAAATTAGATTCTATACAGAAGTCGCACCTCAAAGTCCAATTCGTGTTCCAGGAGTTATTCACTATGATTTTGATAAAGAAGCTAAAAGATATATATTAATTTTAGAGGATTGTTCATGTTATGACCAAATTGACCAAATAAAAGGTCTAAATCAGGAAGAAACTAAACAAGTAATAAACACTATTGCAGAATTTCATTCAAGATGGTGGGATTCTCCAGATCTTTTTTCTTTTGATTGGATGCCCAAACCAAAAGATGAAGTGTCAAAATCTCTGGTTGATACTTATCGTACAAGTTGGGATCTTTCAATAAAATCTGAAGAATTCCGAAAAATACTTCCTGAAGGTGGTGAAGAAGCGGGACAGAAAATTCATGAACAATTTCCTTGGTTAGTCATGGATATACCCGATGACAATTTAACCATTTCCCATTTTGACTTTAGAGTTGATAATTTGTTCTTCGATTGGGAGAATAAAGAGAATCCAATAATTATCATTGACTGGGGCTCAGCCGTAGTAAATGGTGGGATTTTAGATATTGCATATCTTTTAGGTGAAAGTGTCGAAATCGATTTGAGAAGGAAAATTGAAAAAGATATGGTCAAATATTATATTAAGCAACTAGAACAAAGAGGAATTACTGGGTTTGATTATGATTATGCTTGGAATTTTTATCTTAGGTCTCTGATGTGTTATGCCTATATCCCAGCTATCGGATATTCACAATTAGATAGAAGTGATCCAAGAGCTGTAAAGTTGTTCGAGGTAAACACTAAGCGTCAATTCCAGGCGATAGTTGATAACGATGCTACAAATGTATGTCCTTCTTAGAATTTATTTATGGATTAGAAATGTAAAATATTGATTAATCATTTATAAGGTCTTATAATGCAAGATGATTCAAACATAAAATGGGATGAGTTTAAAGGGTTAACTGATGATCAAATTGAGTTAAAAGCTAAAGAGATTCTTTTTAATATGACCCTTGAGGAAAAATTTCATCAAATGGCAGGTGATGAAACCTTGGAGGAAGGTGGTCCTAAAATGCAGGAGAGATATAATTCTTATCCTATTCCTGCGGGAGAAGACAAAAAACTTGGAATTCCTGGAGTTCTTTTTTCTGATGGACCAAGAGGAGTAGTGATAGGAAACTCTACTTGTTTTCCTGTGTCTATGGCAAGAGGAGCATCATGGGATTTAGAATTGGAGGAAAAGATTGGAAATGCAATAGGTATTGAAGCAAAAGCACACGGGGCAAATTACTTTGGTGGCGTATGTGTTAACTTATTAAGGCACCCTGCTTGGGGTAGAGCTCAAGAAACATATGGAGAAGATACATATCATCTTGGTGCTTTTGGTGCAGCACTTACCAAAGGAGTTCAAAATCACATCATGGCTTGTGCTAAACATTACGCGTGCAACAGTATAGAAGATACAAGGTTTAATCTCAACGTAATTATAGATGAAAGAACCCTAAGAGAGGTTTATCTTCCACATTTTAAGAAATGTGTTGATTCTGGTGTAGCATCCATCATGAATGCTTATAATAAAGTGAATGGAAAATATTGTGGTCATAATCCACACCTTCTGAGAGACGTTTTGAAAGAAGACTGGAATTTTAAAGGTTTTGTAATAACTGATTTTGTGTTGGGTATTAGAAACGGGAAACTTGCTGTGAGTGCTGGTGTCGATATTGAGATGCCTTTCCAGTTCCGTATGGCTCCCAATAAGTTGGTTCAATATTTAAATGAGGGGGGAATCTCTGAAGATCAAATTAATGATGCTGTTTTAAGAATTTTGAGGCAAAAACTTAAATTTGCTCATGAAGGAGATTCTCATCTTTATAGTAAGGATAAAATTGCCTGTCAAGAGCACACAGAATTAGCATTAGAAGCGGCAAGAAAGAGTATAGTCCTTTTAAAAAATAAAAATTCACTGTTACCCCTTAAAAAGAATGAAATTAAGCAAATTGCGATATTTGGAGAATTAGCAGACACCCCTAACATTGGAGATCATGGAAGTAGTAGAGTTTACCCTCCATATGTAATAACTCCGCTTGAAGCAATAAGAAAACTTGCAGGGAATAAAATTAATATTGTATTTAATAAAGGAGAAGATCTTATGTTAGTAAAAGAATTAGCTGAAAGTTCAGACGTCTCTGTTGTTGTTGCAGGATATAGTTACTTCGATGAAGGGGAAGGTTCAGGAACAAAAAATCGTGAGGGGGATCGGAAGTCTTTAAGATTACACAAAAAGGATGAAGAATTAATTTTAAACCTTGCTTCTGAAAATGAAAATTTAATTGTAATATTAGAAGGAGGTGGTCCAATAATTGTAGAAAACTGGAAGAACAACGTTTCTGCAATTCTTATGGCATGGTATCCTGGAATGGAAGGTGGAACCGCCCTTGCGGAAATATTATTCGGAATTACTAATCCTAGTGCTAAAATTCCTGCAGTATTTCCAAAATCAGAAGATCAACTCCCTTATTTTGATTCTACTATTACAGAAATTGAATATGGATATTATCATGGTTACAAATTAATGGATAAAGAAGGATATGAACCTGCATTTCCTTTTGGTTATGGGTTAAGTTATACTACATTTTCCTATAATAACCTTAGAATTGATAAGAACATAGTAACTTCTGATGGCGAAATTCAAGTAAGTGTTGATGTATCCAATACTGGAAATATGGCTGGGGAGGAAGTAGTACAGATGTATGTTGGATATAAAAATTCCTCAGTAGATAGACCTATTAAAGATCTTAGAGGCTTTCGTAAGATTTTTCTGAATCAAGGTGAAACAAAAATTGTAACTATAAATTTAAAAGCGAAGGATCTGGCATATTATAATACTGATAAGCACGAATGGGTTATAGAAAAAATAGAATATCTCATATTTGTTGGCCCTTCTTCACGTATGGAGGATCTTCTGATAGCAAATTTTAGCATTTCCTAAAAATCTTTAATTTCTAATTTTAATATTTGGAATTGAAACCTTTCATATCAAAAAATAATGAGTGAGACTCATGATTTATTCTGATAACGATTGGAAAGATGCTATCGTTCACATTCCTCCTGGATATGATAATAGTAAGTACAACATTATATTCGACCATCATTCACATACTACATTCAGCGATGGAGTACTTACACTCAAGCAAAATGTTGAATGGCATATTGCAATGGGATTTAATGCATTAGCTATAACTGATCATAATAATATGCGTCATTTAGAAGAAATTAATAAAGTTAGAGATGAATATCGTGAAAAAGGTATCTT
The DNA here is from genome assembly GCA_048882645.1 of Candidatus Thorarchaeota archaeon. Classification (GTDB taxonomy): domain Archaea; phylum Asgardarchaeota; class Lokiarchaeia; order Sigyniarchaeales; family SOKP01; genus Loki-b32. Next base: position 4,238 of record JBHLRJ010000049.1, on the reverse strand, counting down.
AATTTTAAGTGGAATTGAATGGACAACTAATAGAATTCATTTAAACTTTATTGGTACCTCCGAATGGAAAAGTGAGATTCATTATAAAACAACTGATGAGAAAATTATTGAAGCTATTCATGAAGCTCATGAGCAAGATGCTATAGTAGTTTGTGATCACATTCCATGGACTATTTATGAATTTAAGGTGAAAACCCATTCCTCTCGTGAAAGTTTATTAAAATGGGGAATAGACTATATTGAAATTATTAATGATGATTCTCAACCTGAAAATGTTTACGATCACGAGTCTTATGAATTCTGTGTAAAAAATGATAATAAAGTAGGGATGATTACAGGAACTGATATGCATTCCCCAGATAGATTGGCAAGTGGAGGGGTTCACGGATGGACCTTAATGAACATAAAGGATTTTTCAGAGGATGGGTTATTGAAGGAACTACTTACTAAGCATACGACTATTATATATTCAAAAACTCCCTATTTGGATCCTGGAATTCATAAAGAATAAAAACTATGTTAACTTTATGTTATATTGAATAATTTGATCGCTTTCGTAAGAGAATCAAGAAAGAACTCATTTATTTTAAGATTGAACTTCATTTTCCTCCACTCCCAAATATGTAACTAGAAATACTAAATTTTAAATATATAATCTCCAAATTTGTAATTAAGTAATTTTTTTTTATTTAAAAAGAAGATTTTAAAACAAATTATTGAGAAAAATGAAAAGTAGAAATGTTTTAGGAGCTGTTCTCTCATTTTTTGGAGCCATACTTGGAATGTTAATAACTCCTGTGCTTTTCATGGATTTATATATTCCATTAATGGAAGCTGAAGCAGCACTCGGAGGTTCAGCATTAGGTTGTGAGGCTGTTGTAGTATTTATCTTTCCCTTTATTTCTGATCTCGGTGTTGTTGCTGGTGCGCTTTATTTCGTAGCTGGTATTGGATTCTTCTCTGATGACAAAAGAGCTTTCAGTATAGCAATTGTTGCAAATGTTCTTGCATTACAAAGTAGTTTTTGGCCGATCATCCCTCTATTGGTTACTTCACTACCACCACTCTTCGCAATTGTTTTTTTACCTAATATACTGATGTTCTTTATATTTATGGGACCTGTAGGCAGGAAATCAGGAAAATTGACACTCTTAGCTTTAATTACGGGTATGGCATGGGTATTAGCATTTATGAATGGAGTTGCTTCTACAAATCGATTAGTTGTGCTAAATGATCAACCTATTGTTTCTATGTTTGTGGCAGCTCAACGTTTAAATTGGATCGCTTCTATTGGCTTTGGGGTTGCAACAATTGGTCTTGCTCTCAATCCTAAAGAATGGGTAAGAAAAGTTGGTTTAGGAGCAGCAATAATAGAAGTTGTAATTGGATACCCCTCTGGGATCTATTCACCATTTGGAGGAGGTTTTTCCATGTTTTTACTTGCCCCAATAATGGCTACTATCGTACTTGTGTTGCTTATTTCACCAAAAGTATGGGAGAAATTTGGAGGAAAACGAGAATCTTAGGGTATTGTAAATAGAAAATTTTATAATTAAATACATTTTTTTTAATTGATGTATAGAAATCCGAATTGATTTAAAGATTACTATCAAATTAACAGGTATAGGAAAATAACACAATAATATGACAGATTTAAGTGAAAATTCATCGAAAATTGAAGGAATGTCAATAAAAGATATTGGAAATCTATCTATTGTTGAGCTCTTAATGCTGCAGAAATTATTAAGACATGGAAAACCAGTGGTAAGACATATTTTATTCAATGAACTTTCTCACTTTTTGCTAGTAGAACAAACGAAAGTAGCTAAATCAATTGATTTTGAGAGGCTTCCAGCAGGGGCTCAAAAATTTCAGAAATTTTTGAAAAGTAAAAAGAAATTTTCAAGTTCGAGCTTTTACTACAGTCTAGATAATTTGGAAAGTAAAGGACTAGTTAAGTTTAATTATGATGAGAACAATAAGGTAGAATCTGTGGAAGCAACAAAATTTACAGAAGTTCTAAATGAGACTGTTCTCAGACACTTAATTAATTTTGGATTATTAGAGCCTGTTCAGCACCGATCAATGGCGAATATTATAAAAGAAGTAATAAAGTTAGAGGAAAGTACAAAATTTGACACACTGTTATTCATCTGGTTTAAAAATTCCATTGACATAGGCTTTATAAATTCCTTTACAACTTTAACAAATAATTTATTTATCCTTTCGAAAAAAAAGACTTTTGAGACTGCAACAAAATTTGGGTTAAAAGATATTCAATATTCTGCTTTATTTAATGATACTATCCGAGAATCTGATAACTTCTTTGATTGCACAATCATTCCCTACTACCATAAAAATCCTGATCTTAATGGAATAAAAAAGAATGTTGTTTTAAAAGAAGCTATAAGAATTACTAAAGAGAATGGAATTGTGCTTGCTTACGGATTTGTTCCTTTTTCTAACGTTGATCATGGTATCTTGAATGTATTTATTAATTGGGTTGAAAACATTTACAACGAGATAGATTTTTATACTGAAGAAGAGTTTAAACATGAGTTAATAGATGCTGGTGTGAAAACAGTAAAGATCCTCGTATATAAAGGATATCTTTTTGGAATTGGTAAAAAATAAATAAAACAAGGTATTTACCTATTAGCATTTCCTGTTTGTCTTACTGTCTCTAAAAAATCGAGAATCTCTTTAATTGTTCTTTCTGGATCTTCAATTGCGGTCATGTGACCGATACTAGGTATAATTACATGTCGAACATCGGGAATTTCATTCGCTAATATTTCACTTGGTTTTAAAAAGACAATATCATATTCTCCGAGAAGCACCAATGTAGGACATTTAATCTTTCTGAGTTCATCAATCCTAGGATCAGGATCCGTATAGAAATTTATCATAAATGTAATTACTGCTCGCCGATCTTGACGTTGTAAAAAACTCTCGTAAATTTTTAGCATTCTTTCGCTATCTGGGTGTTCAACCATCTTGAACAAATAAGGACCAGGTTCACTGCGGATAGCTTTCATCCGCTCCTCAATCGTCATTCTTTCATCCATAGCTATCCACATTTCTCTCAATCTTTCTTTCTCTTCATCTGTAGCTTTTTCAAGCTGTTCTCTCCTTAGTGCTCTTTCTTTTTTTTCCTCTTCAGTAAATTCCCTATAATCAGGTTCTTCCACAAGAGTATTTGAACTTGTGTCTGTCAAAATTAAACTGATCAGACGTTCAGAATTTTTCATTGCATAACGTACTCCTACCATACCACCAGTAGCGTGAGTAAGAATATGAAACCTCTTAATTCCCAAATAATCTGCTAGAGCATCAAAATCATCAGCCATTGTGTCTGCATCATAACCAAAAGACTCACTCTTTACAACAGTACGACCATGTCCTCTCATATCCATGGAGATTACACGGTAGTTTTCAGCAAGTTTTTGAGTGACTCCTGTTTCACTCCAATAAGTTCCATCCTCCATTAATCCATGATTTGAAATTATAGCTTCCCCCTCTCCAACATCTTCATAATATATCCGAATATTTTCTCTTTCAAAATACGGCATTATTTCACCTTCAGCTTATTTCTATGATTGAATGTTTTTGTCATGTATCGTATACTCTTTGATTAAATTCATAATTTTAATACTTTGGGATGAGTTTTGTAGTTAACTTTATTACACATTATTGTATATATATTCACTATAATCTAAAAGAGCATTTCAGTATCATGAATTTAAGAGATCCAAAAATAGTTGCTCTTCAGTTTAATGAATATATTAATAATCACGATATTAAAGGACTCGGCAACCTTATGACAAAAGATCATGTATTTATTGACTGTAAGGATGAGTGCTTTGGAGACATGGCTAACGGATGGATAGAGTTTTTTGATAATTACCCAACCTATAAAAACATTTTCACGCGCGTTGATTCTTATGATAATTTAGTAATATTAGTTGGCTATGCTGTTTGGTCAAAAGATTCTTTAGAGAAAGATCATGCAATTCGGTCAGCTAGGATTGAAAATGACCTTGTTGCTGAATGGCGAATATATGAAGATACGGAAGAAAACAGAGAAAAATTCAATCTTTAAATATCGTATCTCTTAATTAATATTAGTGAGTAATTATGCAATCCAAAAAAAAAAGAAAATCATGTATTTTAATGATTATAGTCCTCTTCTTCATTCCGTCGATTCTAAATAATGGCAAATTGAACGTTAAATCTGA
>JBHLRJ010000048.1:0-26602 GCA_048882645.1 Candidatus Thorarchaeota archaeon | reverse complement strand
ATGTTGATCGAGTTATTATTGCTGCTTGTTCATTTAAATTACATGGCTTATTATTTCGAAAGACAATTGAAAAAGCTGGAATTAATCGATTTTTAATCTCTTTTGCTAATATTAGAGAGCAAAACTCATGGGTTCATCCTGATGAGCCTGAAAAAGCCACAAGGAAAGCAATTGATCAAATTAATATGGCAATAGAACAAGTAAAGCTTTTAGAACCAATGGAAATTCAATATTCTAATATCCATCCGTCAACTTTAGTTATTGGAGGTGGTATAGCAGGCATAAGAGCAGCTTTAGGTATTGCTGATGCGGGATATAAGGTGTATCTAGTAGAAAAGGAACCCACAATCGGGGGTAATATGGCTCTATTTGATAAAACATTTCCCACATTAGATTGCTCGATTTGTATACTTGGTCCTATGATGAGTTCTGTAAAAGATCACCCTAATATCGAATTATTAACTTATTCTGAAATTGAAAAAGTTGATGGGTATATCGGTAACTTTGAAATCACAATCAAAAAAAATCCTCGTTTTATTAAAGAAGACACTTGTGTTGGGTGCTATGATATTTGTCGAGATGTATGCCCAATAGATGTAGAAGATACATTCTTCCCAAGAAAAGCTATCGATGTACCTTATCCTCAAGCCATACCCCTCTATCCTACTATCTTAGAGGAATATTGCATTGGATGTAAAGCATGCCAACAAGCTTGTGGAGATAGAGATGCCATTGATTTTGATCAAAAACCCGAGAATTTTACATTTACGGTAGGTTCTATTATTGTTGCAACAGGACTAAAAACCTTTAACCCCGAACTTTTAGGAGAATTAAGTTACCAGAAATATCCTGATATCATAACTACATTACAACTTGAAAGAATACTCAATAATGATGGTCCTACTCATGGAAAAATTATAAGACCTTCAAACGGAAAGATACCAAAAAAGGTATCATTTATATTATGTGTTGGATCACGTAATAAGCAAATCCATCGAGAATATTGTAGCCAAGTTTGTTGTAATGTGGCTATTAAACAATCAATTTTAATTAAGAAAGAACATCCTGAAACTGAGATTAACATCTACTATAATGATATTAGAGCTGTGGGCAAAAATTGTGAAGAGTTTTATAATCGCGCACGTGAAGTTTTTGCTATCAGGTTTATTAAGAGCAATGTCTCAGCAGTCTTGAAAAGTGACACTTCTGATGCATTATTAGTAAGAGGTGAAGATATTATTGAAGATAAATTATTTGAGAATAAAACTGATTTAGTAGTACTCGCTGTGGGTATAGAACCTGCTAAAGGAACGGATAAATTGAGTAAAATATTAAATATATCACAAGATCCTAATGGATTTTTATTAGAGAAACATCTTAAAGTAAAACCTTCAGAAACGTCTGTAAATGGAATATTTTTAGCGGGAGCAATACAAGGTCCAAAGGATATTCCCTCCAGTATTGCTCAGGCAGAAAGTGCCGCTGCTAAAGCGATTGCTTTAATAACCAGAAAAAAAGTTGAATTAGATCCACATATTGTCTATTTTGATCCAGAAAAATGCGATTTGTGTAGATTATGTGAATCAATCTGTATGTACAATGCCTTAAAGATTAAGGATGACCAATTAAAAATTACTCAAGCAAATTGTTCAGGATGTGGAGCCTGTGCAGCTATGTGCCATTCGGATGCCTTATATATTCCAAGATTTGCAAAAAGCCAAATCTCTGCACAAATCCAGTCTGTATTGAGAAAGAAGACAGAATCGCCATTAATTATTGCATTTTTATGTAATTGGTGTTCATATGTTGGTGCTGATCTTGCAGGAACGAGTAAATTAACTTATCCAACTAATGTACGAACAATACGGGTTATGTGTACAGCGATGCTCAATCCCTCTTTAGTTTTTGAAAGCTTTTTCTATGGTGCAGATGGAGTTTTAATCGCAGGGTGTCACCCTCAGGATTGTCACTATCAAGAAGGATTTAATCGGGCAAAAGTTAGATATGAAAGTATAAGAGAACTATTAATGGAAACTGGGATAAATGAACATCGAGTTAAGATAATCAGTATCGCCGCTGGTGAAGGTGAAAAATTTGCAACCACTATTAATGAATTTAAAAAGGTACTAGAAGAATTAGGACCGATTAAACCTGAGGAATATACCAAACCTACTTCAACTAAAGAAAAACAGAAGGAAAAGGTGAAATTAAATGAAATTTAAACGAGCCTTCAATTAAAAATTTAAATGGTTTTGAATTTAAATTCAATTAGGTATAAATATTAATTCTTGATTGTTATTTCTCCAATAAGTTCTAAATTAATATTTTTAAATGAAATCTAAAGAGTGAATTACAATGAAAATACGAGCTATCACCATCGGTCAAATGGTACCTTTTCTATATAAAAATGAAAACATCTTATCATTCATGCAAGAAAATCTTGAGAATTTTTCAAATTTTAACGTAGAATTAAGTAATGCATTTGAAGAACTAGATATTCCTGTTCAAACGAAACGTTTATGCTCACAACCTCTTTTTAGTTATGATAATAAATTATTCTATCAAAAAAATTTACAAGACACTTTGGTAGATATTAATAACCAATTGCAATTTTTACAAGACATGTTTAAAGATTATGGATTTGATTATTTTGCATGTTGTATAATGCTCGCAAACCAAATTCCGGAGTTAGGAATTTTTGAAAAACTTTTGCTGAATGATGTGCCTAAATTCATTAAAACTACTGATATCTTTTTTACATCATTACCCGTGGCATCAACAAAAGATGGAATAAATATTGCAGCATTAAAATCTGGCGCTAAAATAATAAAACAACTATCTGAGCCAGATCCATTTAAAAATTTAAATTTTTGTGTTTCTGCTAATGTTGGTCCAAATTTTCCTTTTTTTCCAACTGCTTATCATTACTCGGATAAACCAGCTTTTTCCTTGGCATTGGAGATGGCAGATGAAGTAATCACTGCTATTGGAGAGTTTGATAATTTAAAAGATGCTCAATTTAATTTATTAGCAAAATTCAACAGTATTTACAACGATGTTACAAAGATTTCTGAAAAGATAGGTCGCAACTTCAATATTAATTTCAAGGGAATCGACTTTTCTCCAGCCCCTTTTCCCGAATTAGATAAGAGTATTGGAACTGCTATAGAAAAGTTAGGATTTGAATATTTTGGAGCGATCGGTACTCTAACGGGTGTTGCTTTAATAAAAAGCGCTATACCTATCGAAAAAGAAAAGGTTACAGGATTCTCCGGCTTTATGCAGCCTGTCTTAGAAGATTATACTTTATCTAAACGATTATCTGAAGATAAATTTAATTTGGATTCTCTATTATTATATTCCACTATGTGTGGTACAGGTTTGGATGTTGTCCCATTACCAGGAGATATTACTGAAAGAGAGCTATTCTATATTTTGTTAGATTTATGTACAATATCAGTGAGATTAAACAAACCCTTAACAGCTCGTCTTATGCCCATACCTGGAAGAGAAACTGGTGATACCGTTGAATTCGATTTTGAGTATTTCGCTCCTTCAAAAATCATCGATTTTAGAAGGCTGTCTGAAAAAAATGATGATGATTTGTTTAGTAAAAATGAGAAGTTTTTTAAATTTCTATAATAACATTTTTTTAGATGATTTGAATACATATACATTGATGAGATAAAAAATTATTTTAATTAATTATTTGGTATTATTTAATGAACGAGAAAAGAAAGAATAAACCTTTATTATTCTTTAATGGTGCTGTAGAATATTTAGATAAATTTTCTACTCAAGAACTCTTAGAAAGTAATCCTATTAATGAAAATAACTTTAATGCCAATTTTCTAAGAGATACAATGCTAGATGAGTTAAATAACTTAAAAAACATCATTGCACCAGATTTAAAATTAGAAGCCTTATCTGAAGCTGATAAGGAAATTTTTAGAAATTTCATCAATTTTTATAGTATTTGTCCTGTGTGTGGTTCCCCAAACCATTATTTTAATCTAAAAAGAATCTATTTTGATGATAACAAACAAAATCTTGTTAAAGAATTAATAAGATTAATGAATACGGCAAATAGAAAATTTAGAAATTACAACCTTAATTTTGGGGTTCTTTGCTGCAACTGTTTCAAGAAAACAATGCAAGATTAGTTAAATAAGGATCAATCCTCTAAATAATCCACCACTTGTCCGCTTTGAGTTATTTCAAAATAGATATTTGTATTTTCCTCAACCTTTTTAATACAAAGAGCTTTAATTAAGTAATCCATATTGTAATCAAATGTAGATTCATCTCTTATAATACCTCTATCAATAAGTGATTTAATCAAATCTCCTCTCAATACTTTTTTAGCCTTATTTACCACAGTTAGAATATCACGTCTAATAGGGTGATTTACTGCTTTAAGATATAAAGAATGTAAGTATTTTGTACCTTCGAGTGTCTTACTATATTCCTCTATTGATTTATATTTTTTAAAATCAAATTCATCAGGCATAGATTTGAATAGAATAAACAACAAATAAGTTTTTCTTTAAAATTGCTCGTAGTTTTTATATCCAGATTTGAAATTTCTAGGAAGTCTAATTAGTATTAGAAACTTGTACTGAGATAAAAAAATGGAAAAGTCTAAAACAATAAAAATAGAGACTCCCGAAATATTAAATGAAATCAAGGTAGAACCATTTACTAATAAAGAGAAAGTTGGAAATAAATTAGATAGCTTATGGAATGATAAATCTTCTCAAGAAGGCAAAATTAAAAATGAGATTAAGAAACTCGTTATCAAATTTGAAACTAATGGATTAGAAAGAAGAAAAATATCATTAAAGTTAGAAAGTAATAGCTCAATTATTCAACCCAATAATTATGATCTCCTCTCTGAACTTTTTAAAGAATTTTTTAGAGTTGAATCTAATCAAAAATAAGATTCTCACGCTAATCTATAAGATGAGGTAATAGACAGCTCACTGATTGAATTCTAAGAAATTTATGAATTATATAGCAAAAATATATTATGTTATGTCTCTTATTTTTTCATTAAACTTTTAATTAAATAACATTAATATTGATGAAATAAATATGGATTATACAGAAATCAAAAATCTTTTGGGCTCTAAAGCTGATGACCTTTTAAATCATAAATGTACTGGAATTCCGAAGGAAATGATACATACTCCTGGTCCAGATTATATCGAAAAAGTTGTTGAACTCACGGATAGAAATAATTTAGTACTGAATAATATGGAACGGCTCTTTAATCAGACAGGAAGGTTAGCTGGAACGGGATACCTTTCTATTCTTCCTGTTGATCAAGGTGTTGAACATAGTGCTTCAGCAAGTTTCGCAATCAATCCTGCATATTTCGATCCTGAAAACATAATTAAGCTTGGAATCGAAGGTGGATGTAGTGCTATTGCATCTACTTTGGGTGTTTTAGGTTCAATTTCAAGGCGTTATGCACGAAAGATTCCTCTAATCCTAAAGATTAACCATAATGAACTTCTTTCCAAGCCTAGTATATCAGACCAAACTTTATGGGCAAATGTTGATCAAGCGTGGGATATGGGAGCAATTGCAATTGGTGCAACTATTTATTTTGGATCTCCTGATTGTAGACGTCAAATTCAGGAGGTAAGTGAAGCTTTTAAGTATGCTCATGAATTAGGGCTTGTGTGTATTCTCTGGACCTATTTAAGAAATCCTGAGGAATTTGTTAAAGATGGTAAAGATTATCACACTGCTAATGATTTAGAAAGTCAAGGAAATTACCTTGGAGTCACAATTGAAGCCGATGTAATAAAGCAAAAATTATCAACTACCAATAGAGGTTTTCTTGAGTTAAATTTTGGGAGAACTGATAAGCTTGTTTATGAAAAATTAGCAACAGATCATCCAATTGAATGGAATAGATATCAAGTCGCCAATTGTTACATGGGAAGAGTTGGTTTAATTAATTCTGGAGGTCCTTCGGGGGATAACGATTTACAAGATGCTGTAACTGCCGCAGTTATTAATAAGCGTTCTGGAGGGACGGGTTTAATACTTGGGAGGAAAGCTTTTAAAAAACCTACTCCTGAAGGTATTAAGATTCTTAATTCAGTCCAGGATGTTTATCTATGCAAAGAGATAACTATTGCCTAAATTTAAATCTTAATTAATCAATTTTTTATATTTAAATTTTATTTTAATAATTAATTCATTAAATTTGATTTCATTCTTCCTTTTTTGGGATATTAGGTAATTTTCTTCTACTATTTACTTTAATCTCCCTAGATTCCTCTAAGATTGCTATTATCTCAGCTTTTCGAGCATTATTAGATAAATCTATTTCTTTTTCTTTAGCATATTCCTTGAGCTCTTTTACGGTCATTGAATTAAAATTTATTGGGGGATCACTAATTAAAGTAGGTTTGGTAGGCATCGGTGTAAAAGAGGATTTTTGGCTTTTCTTTGTTTCGACAACGGATTCTGTTTTGATTTTCGTATCTGAAGCACTTTTCGAATTTTTTTCTAACACTTCAACTGCTTCGACAATGCCTTCTTTATCATCAAAATAAACACGAAACACGTGATTATTTAATTCAATCATTTCCTTTGGAACTTTTCTCACTGGTTCCCACTCAGTTTCTTCCACGTCCTTTCCAAACACTTTAGCACTTTTAGATATAGCCGCAAAAAGTGTGTGTCCTAATATCAAATTTAATCGTTTATACTGTTCAGCTACTTTTGTATTTAAAATTTTATTTTTTATTGCCTCATGCTTGTCTTTCGTAATATTCGCAGAAATTTTCCGAACTTGAGTTTTAGTTTTTGGTTTAGGGATTTGGGAATCAAGGATACCTTGTATTGCTGGTGAATGGTATTTTGGTTCTTTAACATCTTTTTGGTCTCTAGCAATTATAGCAGATCTTGTTATCATTCCCCCATCTCGCTCTATATTACGTACGTATCTCATATCTGGTAATCGTTCAGTTACTTCCATAGATTCTAATTGAAATGCATTTAAAAACTCGACTGGCTCATCACCTGCGTCAACTGATACAATTTTACAACGGTGATACCTAGAATCTAATCTCAGCTCTTGTTGTAATTCTTGAGCTACTCTAGAGCTAATGAATCTTTTCCGAACAGGGGATTTTGGACCTTTCCATATATATATCCTCCTTAAATCTTCACGTACAATTACAAGTACTTGTTCCTGATTTAAAATTGACTGAAGTTCATCTTCCATTATATCTAATCGTTTCCTTTCTCCCGTATCATTCAACTCATAAACCATAAAAGTCTCATATTCTGTCATTTTTATACAATAGGAAAATGTATTAATTAGTTAAATAAGATTAATTGAAATATTCAGGTTTTTATAAATAAAATCGTAATTTCTATTCAAACTTAGCTTTTTAAAGAGAATATAAATTATGTTTATAAAAATTTTGTTTTTTCAATATGTCTATTCTAAGGATATTAGTAATCATGAAGTACATTATCGATTGATAATACAAAGCCTACTAGAATTCTTCTATCTGTTATATTATCAAGAATTCGTAAAGCATAAGTATCTTTAAAATCTAATAAACCTCCAAGATAGACATCTCGCCATTTATCTGCTTTTTCAATTTCGGCTATAAGATTACCAGACATATCCGTAACCCTATATGACCACCCCATAAAGGCACCTTGAGCTTCATACCATCTATTTCCGAGAGGATCCTCTAAAAAGAATTTTGGGTGAAAAACTGACGTGATTTTCTTTTTTATGCGAGCAATCAAATTTCCTTGAGGATCCTTTAGATCTTGAGCACCTCGAGCAGATATTATTTTGGCTTCAATAGTTGCAGATAAAGTACCATCAACTTCCACTAGTTCGACCCTCCGTCTAATGCTATAAATAATTCTTTTCATCCTTCCGATTACCTGATTTTTATCATCTAATATATCACCGCTCCCAAAATCCCAATATTTTTCAGACAAGACATAATAATTACGATTAATATCAAACAATCCACCAGAGCGATCGTAGGATTTTATACCAGATACTTGTCTCTTTGTATCCTCTTTTGAGATAGATTCTGTTTTACTCGGTTCTCCACTAGGCGGTAAAGAAGATCCACATTTTTCACAGAATTTCTGATAGGGATCTTGAAATTCTGCTCCACAATTCATACAATAGGGCATTTTTTCCCCTTTGAAAACAATCTATCTCTAAGTCTAAGATATTCACATGTTCTTTTAAATTTTAGTCTAATTTGTAATGAATACAAATCCTTGTAGTTATTCTCATGATAATATTTTTATTAATTAAGGGTTAATTTATATTAACAAAAGAAGAAAAGGATAAAAGAATGTCTAATCAGGTTATTCCAAAATTATTGAAACTAAAAGACTATATTACTCTAATAGGTACAAGTTTGGGTATTTTAGCTTTGATCTGTGCTGTACTTAATGCATATACAGGAATCCGGGAAATACTTTCTCTCGGTTTTTTCTTAATCTCAATCTCATTAGGTACTGACATGATAGATGGGTATATTGCACGCAAAACAAAAACCATGAATGAAATGGGGAGGGAATTGGATTCATTAAGCGATTCATTAACTTTCGGAATCGCACCAGCAATTTTGATATTTCAAGCTTTTCGAACAGAAACTCTATACGATATTTTCCTAATTATTGGATCCATCTGTTTCGCTTTTGGGGCCGTACTTCGGTTGGCACGATTCAATATATCTAAAGAACCGGGATATACTGGGGTACCCACCCCTATTAGTGCATATTTAATGATTGCATATTTTTATACTAACTATTTTTATGCCTATGGAATTGGAGGTACGACTTATCCTTTTCCTGACATCTCTTCATATCTAATACCAATATTTATGATTTTAATTGCTTGGTTTAATATCACTACTTATTTCAAATTTGGTGAAAAAGGTAAAACAACCTATATAGTATCATTAATCTTTATTTTCGCTTATCCTGTTTTTGGTATTATCGGTATATTAACGCCAAATGTAATATCCTCTCTCATCGCAACCTTTTTCTTTCTGATATCTTTTATATTGATTCATGTCTACATAATTCGTGGATTTATTTTAAAAATCTTAGAAAAGAGAAAAGGAAAGATAAAAGTAATACTTTAATTAGATTATGTTTATAAGATCAATTTTCTTTTCCACATCTCAATATTTTCAATTATTTGATTTATATCATTTTCACTTAGTAAAGATTCATTAAACCTATACTTATTTATTAAACTTCTTAGTTTATGCAAGGTTACTGAAAATCCTCTTTTTTCAAGAACAAAATCAGCAATTTTTTGCAATTCGATGCTAAAATCAAGACCTTTCATATTATTTAAGTTACGGATTAAATTATTGAACGTATTATTGATCATTATACCTGTTTCATCTCCCGCTTCTTGAGGAGATGTCACTTTTGACTCAAGCTCTTGTTTGAGTTTTCTTTTCATCTCTTCTATCTGTTCTTTAGGTTCGGGGAGAGTTGTAGGTATAGTTTGAGGTCCCTTAATTAATTTCTCGTCTGGTTTAGTAATTTTTTTCTCTGGTTCTTTAATTACTTCTTGAGCTGAAGGAGTAGGTTGAAATTTAGTGCTAACTATTGGTGTTATACCTTGAGTTATTTCTGTCTTCCTTACTTCAGTGCCTGTGGGTATTTGAGCTTTCTGTGAAGTATAGAAAGAATCCGAGTAAGATTTTTCCCAAAAATTATGAAAAATAGGTGTTAATAATTCTATAAGGGGTTTAAAATTACTTCCTATACCAACAAAGTTACGTGATGAATCCTTTGAATCATGTTGGATAATACCAATAGCAATTTGGTTAGTATCTCCTTTTAAAAGTATTAAATTCTGATTTTCAAGAGTTTTATAAATTAGATTTGATATATCTTTAAATTTCTTAACACTGCTATTTGTGTGAGGTTCAGATGAAACAACTTTTATCTTCAAGGCTCTAGGAATTGAGTTAAATTGCTCAACAGCTAAATGCTGGTCAAGTCGAGGAATAATTAGTATCAATTCTTCTTTAGATGTAGCAATAAATTTTTGGATTTCTTCATTTATCTTTGTAAGGCTATTTATGAACCACACATCGGTTATTGCCGATCTGTCGGAAGTGCTCATTTCTTGGAAATAGTTCTTCATGAGATTTTCAACAGGTTTACTCAATCCTGAAATTTGATCGATAGAGTTTTGAATTAAAACATTCAAATTCTCTGCTATCTTGTTTTCAAGATTTTTCATTTCCGAGGAGAGTATAGCTTTATTTGATTTTATCAATTCAAAAATTGTATTCATCTTAGTCTCAAAACTAGTTAACATATTGAGCAATATTAACTTAAAATCGTCCCTATATTGAATAGTGTTGTCGATTAATTGTTCTATTGGTTTAGTGGTACTTTCAAACTTTTCATCAATTACCTCATGCAATTGTCTAGAGAATTCTTGTACCATTTTATCTAGCTTTTCTTTAGAACTTTGCTCTAAAATTTCTAAAATTTCTTGTTTATGCTTTTTAAAATCTAATGCGTTAATTTCTTCAGCTACAGTTGAATTAATTTGAGAAATCTTTTTCATTAAATTTGCAAATTGAGTTTGGGTTAACAACTTAATTTGTTGACTTAATTCGGATATATTTTTTTTTAGGTTCTTTAATTCCTCCATACCTTTAACTATATCTTCTACCTCTTGTTTTTGGATTATAGCATCTTCATCAATATCTTTTCTCGTTTCTTGCAAAGATTGAAGAATTGTATCTAATTCAATTACATTATTTTGCTGAAAAGTTTTATTCAATGTATCTATCATCAATTCCCTAATTGAATCTTTAATACCCTTTAAATTTTCATTAATATTTTCATAATAATTTATTATTGGGAGAATTGGAGGAATTGTTATATAATGGAGTAGGATCTCTTGATTTTTGGGGATTAATTCGATTAATAATCCTCCATTTACTAATTGACTTAAACTCTCTTCAAATTCTTCTGGGGAGGCTGTTGGAACTAATGAAGCCAATTCATAATAAGTGAAGGGTGATCTTCCAAGTGATTTAAGATAAATCTCAATTGCATGATTTGAAAGCTGTAACTTTTTTAAAAACTCTTCCATCTATTCGTCACCACTAATTCTCATATTTTTGCGTATTAATATAAATTTATAAGCCTTTTGAATTTTTATGTGTATTGATTTATCTAAACTAAAAAATATATAAGTTGATTCTAATATTATGATTAATAATAAATCAGGACATTTCTGCTGATTATTGATACTAAAATGTGAAAGAAATGAAAGAAGACGTCTATTTTTACTTGGATTTAACAAAAGATCTGCTTAAAAAGAAAGAAATAATTAAAGCTATAAAATATTACGTGGAAGAAAAGAACAAAATTAACGTAAGTGGGCATTATTCTTTACTTATCTTTCAAGAGGAAGGAAATCCAGTATTCATTACCGATAAAAAAGATGCGACGGTCCTTACAAACTCTGTTGAAGAAAATTGGAAACTGCGACCAAAAAATCAAAGTTATTTTGAAAATGGGCTTTTTTACATTTTTTCATTTATCGCTGAGACAGTGAGGAAAAAATCTAAATTCAACAGAATAATTGTGATAACAGATACACCTTCGGATTTATCTGAAGATTATCAAGAGGCCTTGTTTAATCTCGTTTCAAAAATTAAAAATTTCCCTACCTTCATAGACATTATTAGAATCTCTGGAGGTGAAAAACGCTTTTTCAGTGACGACGTAAAATTAAATATGCTTGCAAGTGATACGAGAGGTGGTATCTTCTATATCAAAGAGAAAAAAGAATTTTCAGAAGTAATTAAAAAGTTAGTAAAGACTAAACAATTTACAAGTACTTTCATAGATCAACCTGATCGTATAAAAGTCACTAACGAGGATTATGCTTTTTATAATTACTTGGCTAAACCTTTAAAAAAGTTAGAGCAAACAACAGAAAAGCAAGTTTGTCATTTATGTAATCAAGAATTGTGCCCCATATGCACTGATGTATTTGATATTCCTCTAGTTTGTGAGGATTGCAATGCTAATTTTCACAATTGCTGTATTACAAAATACACTATAAATCATAATATTGGAATTCCTAATATTTTAAGGTGTCCTTCTTGTGATGTACTCCTTAAAATAGACGAAGATGAAATCATTGAAGTATCCGGTGAAGTTGAAGTGAGTTCTGTTAAAGAATATATGGAAAAGGAAGTGCTAGTGAAGATTCCTAAGACTCTACCTAAGGTAGAGCCATTACCTAAATCAACATCATCTCTAGATAAAGGACTAAGAGGAAGCGTCATTGATAAAGGTGTAGAGAAGACAATTAGAATAGGAGGTTTTTTCGGGAAAATATATACAGTAAAAAAAGTAGGCGATAAAATTGTTTATGAAAAAGTCAGCAAGCAAGCGACATTTAAACCAAATAATTCAACACAAAGTTTAAATAAAGGACAATTTGAGAGTGGAAACCCTTTCTATAATAAGGTGAATGATAATAAAAAAGAATCTCCAAGTTTTGTAATTTGTCAGCAATGTGGTACCCAATTCAATCCAAATCTTTCAGAAAAGTGCCCCAATTGTAATTTTAGAATCTAATTTAATTATCTTTTAATATAAAACCTTAAAAATACAATTGGCAATTAAAAATTATCCTAAATCAGAATAATAAATAAAAATAAATATCATTTCTAATATTATTCTCTTAACAATTTAACGATATTTTTCATAAACTCATATAAAATTTAGATAATAAGATGTTACCAAGATCCGAAGCTATTATATCAGAGGAATTTATCTTCTTTTTCGATTTAACTACGGATTTTCTTAAAAAAAAAACTGTAATGAAAGCAATTAGTTCATTTATTAAAGAAAAAAATAAATTTAACGCTTTGAGCACATTTGGGGTTTTAATCTTTCAAAAAGACGATAATCCTATAAGTGAATATGATTTAAAAGATTCAGATTCAGTACTAAAAACAATCAATAATTCTTGGGATGCACGAGAAACTGAACAAAGTTATTTAGAAAATGGTTTATATGAGATTCTTGCCTATATTTTTAGAAAAAGTAGAAAGGCTAGGAAAAACTATCGGGTCATAATTATTTCAGATGCTCCCAGTAAATTATCAGAAGATTATTACAATGCACTTTATGACCTTCTGATTAAAGCTAAGAAATTTTCTGCTTTTATTGACATCATACGGGTGGGAAATGAGAAATTTTATGAAGATGATGTAAAACTTAAAGTTATATCTAGTGAGACATATGGGGGTATGTTTTATTGCCAAGATGAAAAGCTACTTCAAAATGTTTTAGGTTCCCTTGTTCAAAATAAAAAAGAATTTAATATTTTAAAAACTGAGGATTCTGATCAAATTTTGAAGGAGGATAAAGTTTTTTATGAACGATTAGCTGTTGATCTTATTAGCCTATCTCCAGATGACGAGGAGATATGCACAATTTGCGAACAAGAGTTATGTCCAATTTGCGAAGCTCATTCTGATGAGATCCATAAATGTTTTAATTGTGACACAAAATATCATAGTTGCTGTGCTGCTAAATATGCCATTGCTAGGAATATTGGTTTTATGAATTTATTTAGATGTTTGAATTGCGAAACTTTGTTGAAAATAGATGAGGAATTTGTAAACATGGTTTACCAAGAGGATCTAGAGGAGGGCTTACCAGAGATTGATCTTGAAAGCCCTATCATTGAAAAACCTCTAACTGAAGAATACAAACAAGAACCCATAATAGAACAATATGATTCTAAAGAAATAATTGATGAATTAGGTGATCAACAACCTTCAACTGGAGGACAATTTAAAAAAGTGAGGTTAGGTGGGTATTTTGGGCGAGAAATTACTATAAACCCTAAAAACGCTAAAAACAACATAATTTCTCAACCCCCAGAACTTATTGAGCCAGCTGAAAGCCAGATTTCAATAACATCACTAAATCCACCAAGAAAAAGAGGTTCTACTACAATTAAATTATGCCATATTTGTGGTGCAACACTACAAAACACAAATTATTGCCCCAAGTGCGGTGCAAAAATCGATTAATTTATAGTGGTTTATTGGATTTCTATTTCTTCAACTATATAAACTCCAGAGATAAAACTCTCTTTAACAGCGCTAAAATTCTTACCTTTTAATAAGGCTTGTGTTTTCAATTCTCGTAGAATTTCCTTAAATTTTTCTTTATGGAAATCATCGAGACTTAATTTCACAGATTTTTCTGATTTTTGATATATAAAATTGATATTATAAACAAGATAAGGTCTTAATTCTATTTCATTCAATACAACTTTAATTTCCTCAAAATCATCCCATTTAATGATAAAATGAGGTTCACTTGGTACTATAATTTCAATTTCTTCATCAGAGATAGAGATTTTTCTGAGTTTTCCAGTAGACTTAGATGCTACGTAAAAATAATATACTATAAATACTCCTATTAAAATTGCACTCAATAATGGCCCAATTGCAGATGTAGGAAATGTAATTATGAAATACATATCTATCAGTGCTAAAACTACGACTAACAATATAATTAGCCAACATGGTACTGAAAATTTACTGAATTCTTCTCCAGATATATCTGTAATTTCTGTTTTTCTACTATTCATATCCTTACTCATACAATAATTATAAATAAACTTTAATGAAAAGTTTTTCAAAAGTCTAAATATTTACATATTCAAAAAGTAAATAATTGAAGGAGAATTTTTGATGTATCTTAATAATGAATTAAAAATTTTTGAAAATAATAGACCTAAATCTAAAAAAATTTGGCGAAAAGCACTTGAAGTATTACCCGGTGGAATTTCTCATAATATTAGAACCTTTGGTTTACCTTTAATTGGAGGATTCCCCATATTCATTAAATCGTGCCATGGGCCATATTTAGTTGATATTGATAGTAATGAATACCTGGATTGTTGGAATGGACATTTTGCGATGATTCTCGGTCATAATCCTCCTAAGGTACAAGAAACTATAAAAGAGTATTTATCTTATGGATGGCACTTCGGTACTAATACGGAGTATCAAGTGAACCTAGCAGATACTCTTATACGTGGAAACTCTGGTATCGAAAAAATCAGGTTTTGTGTTACTGGAACAGAAGCTACTATGTATGCTTCACGTTTAGCTCGAGCATTTACAAAGAGAAGACTAATTGCTAAAGCTAAGTTAGGATGGCACGGAGCGAATGATACTTTATATTATGGTGTGGGTGATCTAATTGAGGAAAAACCTTCCCCAGGGCTTCTTCAAGCTGAAGATGCAGGAATTGTAACTTTTGAGATAAATAGTGAGAGAATCTTTGAAATAATCAAAAAAAATGGTAATAAATTAGCAGCTGTTATTTTAGAGCCCATTTTGGGAGGAGGTGGGGGATTTCAAGCAAAAGTAGAATTTTTAAAAAGATTAAGAGAAGAAACTGAATCACACGATATTTTATTAATTTTTGACGAGGTGATTACTGGTTATCGATTTACAGATGCTTTATTTCAAAATGAACTCAATATTATACCCGATTTAACTACTATGGGTAAGATTATTGGCGGTGGCATGCCAATTGGGGCTATCGGTGGAAGAAATGATATTATTGAGCAGTCAAGTCCGGAAGTAGAAGATCAAGTCTTAATTGGAGGTGGAACGTTTTCTGGATTTCCATTAAGCATGATTGCAGGATTAAAAACATTAGAAATATTAAAATCTTCTCAACAAGAATATAATCGAATAAATAAGGAAGGCGAATGGTTGTTACATAATTTAAACGACTATTTTAATGATAATAAATTCCCAATCGTTGCTATAGGTCATAAATCGATAATAATGCTTCATGCTCTTTCAAAGTGGATTGAAAAACCCACCATACAGGAAATTTTTCAATTTAAAGATAGAAAAAGAGAATCTTTACTGCAATTGGCACTTTTTAATAAAAATATCTCTGGTTTACATGGTTTGGGCAGTATTTCAATGGCTCATACTCACGAAAATGTAATTAGAATTCAAGAAGTTATGGAGCAAATTGCAGAGCCTGTATCTCAGACGAAATTTAGTTATAGTTAAAAACATTTAAAGTAAACGATGACATTTGTTACGGAGTAATTATGAATAAAAAATTCAAAGTTGTACAAGTTGGATTAGGTCCAATGGGACGTATTATCACAAGTTTACTTCTCAAACGAAATAATATTGATCTTAGGGGTGCAGTTGATATTGATCCTTCAGTTAGAGGAAAAAAACTGAGTAAGGTTCTTAATACTGATATTAAGAATGACATCGTAATCCAATCAGATTTAAGTGATATCTTAGCTAGAGAGAAAGTTGATGTTGTGATTGTCGCAACATCCTCATCATTAGAGAAAGTAGCACCCACGATTAAAATGGTAATTAATTCTGGAAGTAATGTAATATCAATATGTGAAGAATTATCTTTTCCTCTTCAAAAATACCCAAAACTTTCTGAAGAATTAGACGCTATGGCAAAGTTAAACAATGTAACAATCGTTGGAACGGGAATCAATCCGGGTTATCTTATGGATTTATTGCCTATTATGATTACTGCTCCATGTCAAGAAGTATCATCGATTAAGGTAACCAGAATGATGAATTCAGCTAAAAGAAGAGTACCCTTTCAAAAAAAGATTGGGACAGGATTGACACCTGAAGAATTTCAACAAAAAATTCGGAATAGGGAAATTACTGGGCATGTGGGTTTGACAGAATCTATTCAAATGATTATTTCTGCTCTTGGTATTGATTGTGATGAAATACACGAATTTCCTCCAAAAGAAATAATTACAGAAACAGAATTTACTACATCCTATGGAGAGAAAGTCTTAAAAGGGTATGTATGTGGATTGCAAAGTAAGGCAATAGCAAAAAAGGGAAATGAAGAAGTTATTTTATTAGATTTTATTGCTTTTGCTGGTGAACATGATGAATATGATAGTGTTGAAATTAAAGGTACTCCGTCGATTCACCAAAAAATAATTGGTGGAGTTCATGGAGATTTAGGGACTTCCGCAATGGTTGCAAATTTAATCCCTAGAGTCATAGACGCGAAATCAGGATTATTGACAATGAAGGATATTCCTGTGCCCTGTTATACGGGTAAAATCTGGAAAAAGTAAAAAGAAATTAAGTTGGAATAATAGCATTAATCGGAAAATATAATAGAATTGATAATATTCCCGCCATAGGAAATGTTAAAAACCAAATCAGTATTATTTTCCATAGACCCTTCTTAACTGGTGTACGATTAGCCTTAGATAATCCTAAAAACGATGCAACTAACATATGTGAACCAGATAATGGAATTCCCAGTGCCGTACCAAGAAATAAGATTGCTGCCGTTGGAATCTGCGCAGCAAAAGCCGTGCTCGGATATAATTCTGTAATTCTTCCTACATTTTTGATTACTCCCCTCCCTAAAACCAATAATCCTCCCGCCAAACTTAAGCCCGTGATTAATAGAAGTAAATTTATTTGAACATCACCTACGCCAACAACTATTCCTACTGCATTTGAAGAGTCATTTCCCGCTCTAGAGAATGCAGTGATACAGATAACTATTAGAACGATATAGGAAAATCGCCGTTCCGTTTTTTCATAACTCTGAAATCCATTAAGATGTTTCATTTTGTAATTTTGCATAAGTCTAAATACTATAAACGTGACAATATATCCAATAATTGGAGATAAGATCCACCATATGGCCAATTCAAAAATCGTTAGCCAGCTAAGCTCAGCATTAATTACTATACCAAGCCCTATAACAGCTCCAATTGTTGCATGAGTAGTTGATATTGGTAAGCCTAACGCAGATGAAAGTATTAGCCAAATAGCCGTAGACACTAAAATGGTTATAACAATTGCATCATCTAAATTAACTTGTAAAATACCTTTACCCACTGTCTTACTTACTGCTTCGCCTAATGATAATGCTCCAGTTATTGCAAAGATAGTCGCCAGAATTAATATAAACTTCATACTTAAAATTTTTGACCCATAGATACCCGCAAAAGTCTCATCATTAGCCCCTATTCCAAAAGCAATTACAATAGCTATAATTAGAAAAATAATAAAAATAACAGAAACAGCCATATGAATCACTTATTTACTTGGATATTTCACTATTAAGCTTCTTAAAAAGTCACTAATCTCTTCTGCTCTAACAATCATATCGAATAATTTTATGCAAATTTTAGAAGTAAGATAAACTCGGAGTGATTTTTCTTGACCTTTCTGGTATATAATCCCTAATATATTATATTTTGTTTCACGAGCTGCTCTTTTTAAGACTTCTATATGGAAGGTCTTCTGATACACAGTACTAAAATCTGTTTCCATAAGGCTTACCATGTCCACTAAAGTATCAATCGATTCTTGATATAAATCGTTGAGTTTTTTCATTTCAGTTTTAATATCATCAAAGAG
Organism: Candidatus Thorarchaeota archaeon; assembly: GCA_048882645.1. Taxonomy (GTDB): domain Archaea; phylum Asgardarchaeota; class Lokiarchaeia; order Sigyniarchaeales; family SOKP01; genus Loki-b32. The sequence goes on along the minus strand of JBHLRJ010000048.1, from coordinate 8,099 downwards.
ATCAAAAGGAAATACCGCTAATCCTCTTGCCAACTCTTCTGAATTATCTGATACGATATCTAGATACTTGATCAATCTATAACGATCTTCAATTAAAAAAGGTAGTGCTCGCTTATCTTTGTAAAGCAAATTAATATATTTTTCTTTAACGCGGTCTGCTTTATGTTCACATTCCACTACATCAGCCAATTTTTTTTTGTTTAGTTTCCCCTCAATAAGATCATTAATGCATTCGTGGAGTAGGAGTGAACCATTTACAACTTCATTGTTGAATTCACTTGCAGCATTTAATAATTGACTTTTTTTATCTTTTACTAATTTTAATTTCATAATATTTATCCTAATAAATCAATATGATGATCACACATATAATTTATATTTTAAAAAAAATTGTATTTTTTCTTTAGTATTGTGTGAGAAATACTTTGAAAAAAATTTTTAATGATTACATTTTTATAAAATGTAATTATCCTTTCTGAAATACTTCTTGCCATATATAGAGATAAAATTAGCAGATATTATTTTTGACCCCAAAGTACAAACCTATTGTGTTTCTCCTAATTTTAAATGCCCTAGTTATGGACATTCATGGGCATGTCCTCCCGTAGCCCCCTATTTAAAAGAAAAAATTTCAAAATTTAGTAAGTTCTATCTTATCTATTATCGACTCAATTTAAATGATTATGTAGAAAAAAAAAAAGTTAAACATTCCAAATTGAGTAAAATTGAGTTAAAAAATAAGATATTGATTGGTGATCTCTTAAGAAACAAACTTCAGAAAGAGATAAATGCCTTTTTAGCCGAGAATCATGAGAATCAGGATGAAAAGTGTGTTTTATGGGATGGGTATTGTCGAGTTTGTTCTAATGCGGTGGATAAAGGGTGCAATTATGATAGCGGGGAACCTTGCCGATATCCAGATAAAAGACAATATTCAATGGAAGCAGTTGGTATTGATGTTACCAAGATGGTTCAAAAATTAAATTTAAATATCGAATGGCCTCCAACTAATTACGTATACCGTTTTGGATTAGTATGTTTTAAGTGATTAAGAAATTTTAGCTTAAGAGTAAGCCATATACACTGTAAAAAAAGAAAAGAAAATAAATTACTTTAAAAAATATCTATATCTAAATTTATTGTATCATTCCTCCCAGGACCAATTGAGACCATTGCAACTTCAGATTGTAGTTCCTTTTTAATCGCTTCGATATATATTTTTATTGTGTCGGGCAAAGCATCATATCCCTTCAAAGCAATTCTTGACCATTCTCCACTTGTAAGTTCTCCCCACCCTTTAAATTCTTTATAGATTGGTTTGCATTTTTCTACTATTTCGTGTTGAATCGGCCAACTTTCTAGAAGTCTTCCTTTGTATTCATAAGCGACACACATTTTTATTGGATCGATTCCCTGTAAAGCATCTAAAAGTGTGATGATAATTTTATCAATCCCATTAATCATCATTCCATATTTAATATTGAACAGATCTATCCATCCAACTCTTCTTGGTCTTCCAGTTACTGTTCCATATTCATGCCCCTGTTTTCGTATTTTTTCAGCAATATTATTAAATAATTCTGTTGGAAACTTTCCCTCCCCCACCCTTGAAGTGTATGCTTTTATTATACCAATTATCTTTCCTATCTTTTTTGGTGGAATTCCTGTACCAGGACATATACCTAGGGCATTAGCGTTTGAAGATGTTCCAAATGGGTAATATCCATGATCTATGCCTAATAGATTGCCTTGTGCTGCTTCAAAAACGATTTTCTTTCCAGAATCTACTAATTTGTTTAAGTAATATGCTGTATCGATCACATAAGGTTTTAACTGCTTGCCATAGGACTTATATTCTTCAAAAATGGATTCAATGTCTACATTCCAATCTGGATCATAAACTCTAATCAAATTTTTCTTAATTTCATAAAGTCTCTCGAGTTTTGATCTCAATATATTAGGATGTATAAGATCAAAAATTCTAATCCCCCAGCGTGCTACTTTATCTGAATATGTTGGTCCAATCCCTCTTCTCGTCGTACCTGCACTGTATTTACCTTTCGAAGCTTCTTCTAAACTGTCTAAAGTACGATGGAACGGAAAGATTACATGAGCAGTTGAACTCAATTTTAAATTGATTTTTTTATTAAGTTTTTTCAGATTTTCAATTTCCTCAAGTAAAACTTTAGGATCAACCACACAACCATTTGCTATAACACATTCCTTCTCTAATGGAGCTCCACTTGGGATTATTTTAAACTTATATTTAATACCATTAGCATTAATTGTGTGGCCAGCATTATTTCCCCCATTATATCTCACGACAACATCTGCTTTTTGAGCAAAATAATCAACAAATTTCCCTTTGCCCTCGTCTAGGTTTTTAATGCTAAATGCATCACAAAACTCCCCACGAGAGCCCAATTATAGCGATTGTATTACTCATAAATCATTTTCCATTTAACATTTTTTTTAAATTTTCAACTCTAAAAATATCCAAAAAAGAGTATTATAAACTGTTTAAAAAATTTTTGGTATATCCCGAGGTATATGTAATAATTTTTATATTTGAATTTTCTTCTATGATATAATCTTATTTTAATAATTTCTCATTAATTCAAAGACCCCTCTTTAGGTTATAACAATTCTGAAAAAAAAGCTCTTATTTGATATCGCTCATAATGAGATGTTAAATATAGAAGATAGTGAATTCGCTGAATTTACAAATCTATTGAGAAAATTAGATGTAAATGTACAAAAGAATGAAAATGAAAATCTCACTCAGGATATCTTAAAACAAGTTGAGCTTTTAATAATTGGTAACCCTATTAACGATTTTTTTTCAAGTGATGAAATAAAAGATATTCTTGATTTTGTAAGAACTGGGGGAGGTTTATTATTATTCAGTGAATATGGTTCCGATTATCTTCAGAAAACAAACTTAAATGATATTTCCGGAAAATTTGGAATTACATTTGAGAAAAACCTTATTAAAGAAGTGAATAAAGAAAATCAGAACTGTACGAGTATTTTACACATACAAGATTTTTCAAAACATCCGATAACAAAGCAATTAAGGGAGATTAAAATAGGAGGAGCTTGTTCTTTATTCCTAAATAAAAATGCTAAATCTTTATTAGAGACAGATGAGACATCTTGGCCAGAGATATATAATAGCTCTACTGAACAGTGGATCAAAGAATCTGATGAGGAGCGGCAAATTATTGGAGCTTTTTCCGAATTTGGAAGAGGTAAAGTTGTCGCATTAGGAGATATTGATATGGTTACTTCCGATTCAAATATAGGCCTTAAATCCTTAGATAACCAAAAATTTATACAAAATGTAATTAATTGGCTAACCGAACCAGTTGAGGAACCAAAAATTATGTCATTTCTTCTCAACCAAATTGGAGACCTTCAGTTTGAAATTAGAGAAACAAACAAGGTTGTCAATAATATTATAGAAACAATGACCATTTTAGAAAAAAGAATAAGTTATTTAGAAGAAAATCTCCATCTTCTTCAAATTAAAAATGAAGAAAAGAAAGAATAACACACTGAAAAATAATTCATTCATTCTTTAAATTCTCGCGTGTGTTATAGTGTTATAGTTTATTATAATTAAATATTAAAAATTTGAATTTTTATTATACTCAATATCAATTTTAACCTCACTAATTAATTTTAAGAAGGATTAGAATTATGCCATTAAAAACTCCAGAAGAATATTTAGAAAGCATCAAACGTCATGTTAATTTATATATGTTTGGTGAAAAAGTCGAAGAATTTTGGAATAATCCAATTATTAAACCCTCAATCAATACTGTAATGAAAATTTATGAATTAGCCCAAATGGATGAATATAAAGATTTGATGACGACGAAATCACATCTCACGGGGGAAATAATCAATCGCTTTACCCATATTCACCAATCAATAGATGATTTAATTAAAAAAGTAAAAATGCAGCGTCTGTTGGGCCAAAAAAGTTCGTGCTGCTTCCAACGCTGTGTTGGTTTTGATACTGCAAATGCTCTCTATAGTGTTACTTATGAGATGGATAAAAAAAACAATACTAATTATCACGAACGCTTCAAAAAATATTGGATTGAAGTTCAAAATCAAGATTTAATGGTAGATGGTGCTATGACGGATACAAAGGGTGATAGAAGTAAAAGACCTAAAGATCAGTCAGATCCTGATGCTTATTTACATATGATTGAAGAAAATGATGAAGGTATTGTCGTACGGGGTGCTAAAGTCCATCAGACGGGATTTTTAAATTCCCATCGAGCGATTATTATGCCTACACTTAGATTGAGAAAAGGAGAGGAGTCTTATGCAGTAAGTTTTGGGATCGACACCAATGTAAAAGGGATTACAATGATTTATGGAAGACAATCATGTGATACTAGAAAGATTGAAAAGGGAAAATTAGATATTGGGAATTTTAAGTATGGAGGTCAAGAAATATTTGTCATTTTTGATGATGTATTTGTCCCTAAAGAAAATATATTTATGAAAGGAGAAATTGAATATTCTGGAGAATTAGTAAATCGGTTTGCTGGATATCATCGGCAGTCGTATGGAGGTTGCAAAGTTGGTGTTGGAGACGTGCTTATAGGTGCTGCAGCTTTGGTTTCTGAATACAATGGTACAGAAAATGCGTCTCATATTAGAGATAAACTTGTTGAAATGACTCATTTGAATGAAACTTTGTATAGTTGTGGGATAGCTTGCAGTTCTTTAGGATTTAAAAGGGAAGCAGGAAATTATGAAATGGATATGTTATTAGCTAATGTATGTAAGCAAAATGTTACACGATTCCCTTATGAAATCGGAAGGCTTGCAGAAGATATTGCAGGTGGAATGATTTGTACAATGCCATCTGAAGAAGATCTTAAATCAAAAGAAATTGGTCCTTTAATTGAAAAATATTTGACAACATGTGAAGGAGTTTGTGCGGAAGATCGGTATAAAGTATTACGTTTCATAGAAAATCTCACTATGGGTGTAGCATCCGTAAGTTATAAAACAGAAAGTATGCATGGAGCCGGTTCACCACAAGCACAGAGAATCATGATTTCTCGACAAAATAATTTAGAAGAAAAGAAGAAGCTCGTAAAGAATATACTTGAAATTGAATAGAATTCAGGGACAATAAGAAGGTTTTAAACTTATTAATATTTTTCACACACAAAAATATAAGATTAATTTCTTATACTAAATTGATTCAAAATGGCTGAAAATTCCGTTGATGAGAATTTTTCGATATTTGAAGAGGTGTCAAATGGATATAAAAGGAGTAATCAATATTTTGACATTCTTTATGACTCTGAATCATCTGTTTTAATATCAAAATCGCGTACATCGGAAAATATTGTATATAATGCTAAAAAATCTGGGATAGTAGCGAGGACTTTTACTGGAACATGGAAAGAAATAACAACAACTGAAGCTTCACACATAAAAAAAATCGTTGAAAAATTACCCCGAGTTGTTAATATGGGTAAAAGGATTGTGGAGTTTGAAGGTTGGAAGTTAAACAAAGAAATAAAACCAAAAATTAATCCTCTTGAAATTCCACTTGATGAAAAAATAAAAAGAGTTAGAGAAATTTATGATTACCTTATGAAATTTGATGATCGTGTGATAAATGTTCAAGTGAAATACACGGAAGCATTTTTGGAAAGGATTTTTTTCAATAACGAAGGTTGTCAGTTAAGACAGGTAATCCCAAGGACTAAATTGTATATTTTTCCTATTGTAAAAGAGGGACCCGTTGCCGACTATGATTACTATGCAAATTCTGGTGAAATAGGCTTTGAAATTTTTGATAAAATCACTAATAGTAAATTAGATGAGATTGGTAAAAATTCATTAGATATGCTTAAAGCAGAATTACCACCTTCGGGAAAATATCCTGTAATATTAGATCCAACTATGACTGGAATGGTTGCACATGAAAGTTTCGGACACGGCCTTGAAGCAGATCAAGTTATACGTGAAAGGAGTTATTTGAAAGGAGAGTATGGCAAGAAAGTTGCATCTGAAATCTGTACTATATGCGATTCGGCAGCAATGGAACAGGCTGTTGGATCATTTTTCTTTGATGATGAGGGGATAAAATCGGGGAAAAATGTGTTGGTTCAGGATGGCATTTTGAAAGACTTTATATATGATAGGCGAACTGCCTCAGAATTGAGAGCTATTCCAAAAGGGAATGGAAGAAGGGAAAGCTTTGCTCATCCCGTCCATCCAAGAATGACAAATACTTATTTTGAGCCAGGTACTTACACTCTCGAAGAAATGATTAAGGAAATTAACTATGGAGTAATTCTAATGCATGGAAACTTTGGGATGGAGGATCCTCTTGGCGGTTCTATGCAAAACACATCTAAGAAAGGATTTTTAATTGAAAATGGAGAAAAGACGAAATTATTAAAAGCTGTTGCATTAAGTGGTAAAGTTCTGGAGGCGTTACCAAGTATTGACGCAATTAGTAAAGGATCTATAGAAATAGACGGAGGAACGTGTGGAAAGGGGGATGAAGACTATGTTCCTGTAGGAAGTGGAGGAACTTATATTCGAATGAATGCTGCTCTAATTAGCCCCGGGTGATATCAAAATTGAGTAATGAAAAACTTGGCATTATTGAAAAAAGGCTAAAAGAAAACAATATTGAGCAATATGAAACTTATCTCATTGAGAAGAATATTTTTGAAACTATTTTTATAAAGGATAATCCAGAAACAGAACGAGAAGTTGAGGATTTTGAATATTTTATACGGACTCTTTCTCAGAAAGGAGATCAGACAGGAATCGGAGTTATTAAAGGAAATTCATTGAATCCCAATGAAATAGGTAGAAATATCGAAAATTGTGTCCTTATTTCTAAAAATAATACAATCTCGAGATACTGGTTTCCAGAAGAAAAAAAATTGCCCAATTTCAAGATTGCTGATGATATTATTTTAAAAGATCCTGTAGGAATTAAAAATGATCTATGTGAAGAATTTATAAGTAATGTTAGAGACCAAAAAGATGTAGTTCCCACTTTTAGTCGAATAAGATTGCATATTAATCACAGATTTTTAAAAAATAGTAATGGAGTAAATCTTGATTCTATAAAATCATTTTTCTATTTAGAATATTCATTAAAAGCGCAAGAGAATGGAAAATTATCAGAATATTGGAATACTGAATATATTAAAGAGAAGGAGCACCTTAATTTTGAAACAAGGATTAAGAAATGGGCAAAACTGGCAAAAGATGCCTTAATAGCAGAACCTCCTATCCCAAATAATAGGGCTGTTGTAATTTTTCCTCCACATGTTTTAAAAGAAGCTATTAATCCTGTAATTGGATTTCATGCCTCAGGACAAGCATTTAGTGAAAAGATATCCGCATATAATATAGGTGATAGGGTTGCTTCTGATGATATCACACTTATTGATGACGGACTTTTAGAAGGAGGATTAAGTTCCGGTTCTTGGGATGGTGAAGGAAATCCTCATCAAAGAACAAAAGTAATAAAAAACGGTGTATTTCAAAATCGTTTATATGATCAAAAATATGCGATTTTAAACGAAACGGAATCAACTGGAAATGGATTAAGAACTTTAACTGGTACAGTCAATAATGCAATAAGTAATATTAAAATTCTTCCGGGGAGTATGTCTTTAGATGATGTTATTTCAGAAATAAAGGAAGGATATTACATAGAGAAATTTTCATGGTTAAATCCTCAATTTCTATCAGGTTTTTTCGGTTCAGAAATAAGAAATGGATATTATATTAAAAATGGAGAATATCAGAATCCTATTAAACTTGGAACTGTTAGTGGGAATATAATTGAGATGATAAAAAATTGTCGTTATGTTTCAAAAGAAACAGAATTTACTGAAAATTCTTTACTTCCATACTTAGTTTTTTCCAATTTAACAATATCTTTTTAAATCTACGTTTTTAATTAACTTTGTATTATTTTTTCTCAATTAAATTCATTCAATATTTAAAAGACTGTTGGTTCTCCTTCAAAAGCTCTTTCTGGTGGATTCATTTTCGCTGATTCTTCAGGGGATAATATTTCGATTAAT
>JBHLRJ010000047.1:0-27235 GCA_048882645.1 Candidatus Thorarchaeota archaeon | reverse complement strand
ATCTTTTTTCTTCAGTAGTGATATTTGGCTAGTCTATATAAACGAAGAAGTCAAACCTAAAAAAAGAGCATTCTACTCTAACATTATTTTAATGGTGGGTTTGCTAGGGCCAATTATCATGGTAATTGCACGATTTATTTTTATAACAGAAACAAACCCATTTTGGCGAGGTATGACATTTTTTCCAATGATTATTGGAATTCCTCTAAGTATAATAATTTTCTTTTCCCTCAAAGAAACTAAACGCTATGAACAGATGAAAGAAAGTGGTTCATTTGAAAAAAGATCTTTTAGAGAGGATGTGACATCAATTTTTAAAACAGAAAATCGTAGACCTTATCTTTATCTTTTATTAATTGTTTTTATACGAGGAATTTCAGGAATATATATTGGTTTATTCGAAAAGTATATGAGTAATTTGGGAACCTTAACTCAAGACCAAATCACTATTGTCTTTCTTTTGGTGATATTTGCAGTGATAATTGCTTATGCTGTTAATGGATTTCTAGCAGATAGGATTGGAAGGAAACCACTATTATATCTTTGGTCATTTCTAGCACCGATTTCTGTGCTAATATGGGTATTGGGGGCTCATAGTACTGAAAATGCATTTTCTTTAGTGTTATTCGGTTATTCTTTAACCCATATCTCTACGTGGGGTGCTATTGGCATTATAAGGTTACTCACGATAGAAATGCTCCCAACAGATAGAAGAGGAACAGGTGTAGGATTTAGGAGTTTAATAGGTTCAATCGGTGGCACTATTGGATTGGTAACAAGTGGTATAGTTGTTTTTTTCGTAGGTTTAGGACCAACATTCATAATATTTGTTATGGGGCAGTTCATTGTAATACCAATAGCCTACTTCTTCCTTAAAGAGACTAAAGGTGTTGAGCTCACAGATATCAAATAACTTCTTAATTATAAATTCTTTTTTTTTTGGTCTTTTAAGAATTGAAAATAATTAAAAGATTCCAAAAGGCTTTTTTGAAAAGACTTTTTACTTAAAGATATCATGGTCTATGATATAATTTCATTACCAGTAGTGATTCTTTTTATCGGTTTTGGAATTGGCTTATTTTATTATGCTATTAAACTGAATAAGAAGTATCCCAAAGAACATAATTTTTTAAACAGTATATTGACCTATATATTATGGCTTACTGCGGGCGCTATATTTCCAATCTACTTTTCCTCTTATAGCCCAAACATTAGATTTTTTCAAACCTTATCGACAATTTTTATTTGTATTTTTACGCCTTGCCTGATATTTTTGATCCTATTTTACCAGTATGGATTTGTGTTAAGGAAAAACCCAAAAGTTAAAGAAAGAAGAAATATAAAAGCATTTTTAAAGGATTTTAACGAAAAGGACGATAATCTGGATAAAATGAAGACCAAACTCACGACTGATATTCATAGAAAAGCGTTACATCTATTTCCAGCAGGAGTGATTATTTTTCTTTGGATTTTTGCAGTCTATATTTGGGAAGGTGGATGGCACGCCAATGTAATATGGGGAATCACTGGAGAAGAATTTGGGCGGTTTTTGATCCTAACAGTTGGTTATTCTGGGATCTTAGTTTTCGGAGCCTTAGATTACATTAGATTGTCATTTATCTTCGAGAAGCACAATTTCTTTCACTTTATTCCAGATAACGTGTTGAATATCTTGGGAAAATCAATGAAACGTAGTGAGAATTTTGAATATATTAGACCGACAGTTTTGGTACTTTCTTTTACTCCCATATTCTTTTTCCCTTTTTGTATTTTTGCAGCAGCTATCCTTATTGCGACAATAGGAGATGGAGCAGCTTCTGTATTTGGATTAAAGTTTGGTAAAAAAAATTTTCCTCAATCTTCTGAAAAAACAATTATTGGATACATTTCTGGTTTTTTAGTCTCATCTGGAATAATAATTGGAATGTTATTACTATTTGCCCCTGGTTTATATTTATACAAAATCTTGTTGATTACTTTTAGTGGTGGACTCACATTTTTTATAATTGATGTTTCAAATCTTAAAATAGATGATAACATCTTAAATCCAATATTTTGTGCTATAATAATGGGCTCTCTATATTATTTGATATAATAATGGGAAAAAACAAATTTTAAAAATTATCTCATTCTAAAGTTATTTAATCACATTTTTTGACAAATTCAATTTGAAATTCACAAGGTGTAAATTTTTTGCCACGTGTAGAAAGAAAAGTTGATATTTCTGCTAAACAAGAGTTAATTTTTAAAATTATTGATGATGATAACGATTATGCCCGATGGAATATCGTTGTAAATGAAGTTACAGAACTCGGTCCGGGTAATTACTTCTTTAAAACAAACGTAGGAGATGTAACCTCAACTCGTGTAGAAACAAATCCTCCTGAGAGTTTATCAGCCACTCAAGAAGGAAGCCCAATGACAAGTTTAGGATATGTCTTGAAACCAAAGGGAGATATCGTGGAAGCTACAATTTGGGCAGAATTTGACGATGCCGGTCAAGAGCCTATACTCGGAATGGCTGGGGAAATGCTAATAAATAGTCTGAAAAAATATGCGGAGTATCTTGAAGCTGGAGGAAATCCAGACGAGTTCAATAAAAAGAAGTAAAGATTAATTATATTCTCATTTCTTTTTTTTTATCTTTTCCTAAAACTTTCAGAAGAACGCATCCATTTTTTTAATTCCTTTAATTTCATCAAATGTTATTCCAAGTGCATCTAAGATTTGTTCTAAAGCAGATTTTAATAACTCTCTATATTTTTTTGGATCGATATCTTGGAGTTTAGCCAATTCAAGAGCTTTTGCGCCAATTGATCCTTTACTTTTTATAAAACTTATAGTTTCACCTTTCTGATATTCTTTTCCTGTAGCGTCTCTTAATTCTATTGCTGCTCTAATGTGTTGAGGGATAACTTTAGTGTAATCTTTTAGGTTTTTTTGGATGCCAATGTTTATAGCATAATCTTCCAAAGTAAAGGTATTTGGCTTTCCTATTTTTTTTAGATTTCCTTTCACGATTTCGATAATTATATTTCTAGCCTTTGAGAATTCTTCATCGTTTGTAATATTTTTTAGGATTTCAATCATTTCACTAAAAGCTTTTTTAATGAAATTTGGTGTATTCTTCTTCTTAACAACCAATCCCTTAATATCTGTATACTTGGAATCTTTATAGATTCCTATGTAATTTTTCTTCCTATCTGAGAGAGCTAAGAATTGATATGTTTTCTCTTCTTCTAAATCTAGGTCTAATTCTTTCTTACTCCATTCAGATATTTCTTTCATTTGATTTTTTGAAGGCTTTTCAAGGAAAACAGAATCTGTATCCCCATATAATACTTTTACGCCTAATTCTTCAGCCTTTTTAATGGTTTGTTTAATGGAGTATTGACCTATCCCCGTAGTGCTTTCTGCTACAGGTAAGCAAAACAGAGGAAAATTTTGAGAACCAAAAACACCGTATGATCCATTAATGAAAACTTTTAATGCCTGTTGTATGGTTTGATAATAACTTCGCTGTTTTTCTGTTAAGCTTTTATCACTCGATTTTGGTTTAAAATACTTAACTCTAATATCTCGGAAAAAACCAACTACGTATGCAAAAATTCCCATCTTCTTTGTACAAATATGGTATGGAGTTCCCTTTACCAGATTATCTTCATCTTCTTCATGAGGACATAAAACTGTTTCATATGAAAGATTATATTCCTTTATTATTGAGGGGTATAGGCTTGCGAAATCCATCACAACAACATCATAATGAATTCCTGGAATAGGAGGGACGACATACGCTCCTAGAAATTTCTCATCATCAGCCTTGGATGATAGGATTCCTCCTTTTTTCCTTTCACCAATTTCAGACCTTCGAGGAATAAGATACCCCTTTCTACGATGCTCGAAATAAAAGATATTTTGTATCCAAGTTGAGATTTGCCTTCTTACCATATCATGGATAGGCATTTTTGTTATCCGGCAGAGTAGAATTATCAAATTCCACACTAATGAGTTATTAAATTTAGTTAAATCCAAAGTTAATAAGGAATCTTTAAGATTATACCAGGCAAGGATGTTAGGTTCCATTTCATGAATAATTTCTTCATGTTGATATTTTTCTTCTCCTAGTAATGCCGCACTAATGGCATTCAGGGAAGCACTCTCATACACACCACCAAATGCATACCCTGAAATACTTCTATTAAAGAACAAGTTAAACAAATCAACATGAATTCCACTTCGCAAATCGCATTCAGCCTTAGTCATTATCCCAAATCCTCTTTTTACGTGAATCGGGTTTAAATCTTTATCGATTTTTAGTTTCTCTGCCCTGTGGAATAAATAATTTAAATCGAAATTATCTCCATTAAATGTTATAACAATGGGGTAATCCCACATCAATCGAAAAGCCTCAATTAGCAAATTCTTTTCAGATTTAAAGAACACAACCTTAGCATCTGGAGGAAAATCTTCATGAAGCTTTTTAATTGAATATCCTTCACGTTCAAGCATATAAACAATTTTCAATCCATCAGTGGACACAAAGGATATACTTATTACTTCTTGTTTAGCAGCTCGAGGATCAGGGATTCCATAATCTCTCTCTCCTATAGTTACTTCTATATCCATAGCTAAACGTTTCACATCAGGAATAGGAGTAATAAAAATATCTAGAAATTTCTCAGAAAATTCTTGAATCTCTGGAGCTTCCTCCTTGAAAAGGTTGCGCAACTCACTAGCCATACTTTTGGAATTCTCATCAATTTTTTCAAAGTTTATTTTTTCAATTTTACCATTCTTTATTCTGTAGATCAATCCCGGGATTAATTGATTATCAAATATATAATTAAGATGATATCGGATGTCTGCTTCCCAAGCTTTTACACTATTTTCACCTAAAATATTACGAATATTAGTCCCAGAACCACCTATATTTGTAGGAGTTTCTCCATAAATCTTTGTCATTTCAATCTCTTTATCATCCAATAAATCAAAGCGTTTTATTTCTTCAAATCGCTTGAACCCTGTATATTCGGTTAGAGTCTTTTCTTGAGTTATATCTCCAATTTTTTCTGAAAACTGTAGTTTTTCTAAATCTGAGGAGATTTCTTTGCTCAAACAATAAGGTTCATGGCCAGTGGTGTCAATCCATATCTTTATTTGCTCAGAATCTAGATCATAGAATTTACAGAAAGCTTTGTTTTGGACTCCATCGTAGTCAACATCAAGTAAAAGCCCTCTATCCAAATTTTTAATTATTTCTCCCTTTTTGATTAAATAACGAATATATTTCGACGTGAATGTTTCTCTAATTTTTTCGAGCTTGATATCCCCTTCTATTAATCCAAAAGGCTCTTTACTTTCTTTATAGAACTTAAGTTGAGAAATATCTTTTGTATCTACTTCCTTCTCAGAAGGAATTTCTTCTAGTTTCTCTTCTTTAGTCTCTTTTAGTTCTTTCTCTAATTTTTCTTTCTCTGGCTTTTTTTCTTCTATTTTTTTTGTTTTTTCTTTTTTGATCTTTTTTATTGGTTCCTTCTTTTCTTTTTCTCCCTCACCAACAAAAGAGAAAAGTGAAGTTTGAGATTTATCGTCAATTTTCTTCTTTTTCGCTTTTTTAGCCAATATACAAACCTAATAAAATTATAATTTAGTTCTAGACTATTATTTAATTAGTATAATATCGATTATAATACCGACTATTCATACTTTGATATTTATTCAACTTCTAGAGAATTAACTAAATAATAAAAAAGAGCAGACACAAATAATTTAGTACAGAATCTTAATTGCTTTTCCTATTGTTTGAGATAATATTTGTAATTTCTTCTAATAGAAGCTGTTTTTCTGCGATAAACCAATCTAGCTCGCTTTTACTAGGATTTTCATTATAAATTATTTCAGCAACTTCTTTTATTTCATCTTCTGAAGGCTTGATTATCTGACCATCTACATCTTCTCTAATTAGTACTAACAAATTATCTGTCTCCAGTGGTTGAATATCATATCCATTTTCAACGTTCTTATTTATGGTAACACATAATTCAGCAAGCTTCCACACTGAATCAGAAAGACTCCTATTTTCTTTATATATTCGAAATGCAAGTTTTGTGACATCTTCCTTACTGGGTGGACACATTTGGTTAACCTCCTTAAGTTTTTGAGTCTATATGGTTTATAATTATTATAAGTGTGTAATTTATGAACAAAAAAGATATGTTAACATTTAACTATTTGTGTTGAGATTTTTAAGCCCTAAAACCACAAAATTAAAAATTTATAATGATTTCAATTAAAATATACTTAGAAAAAAATTTTTTTCGAAGCTGTATAGCCTCCGTGGCTTAGTGGTAGAGCAGCAGACTGGAGTAATTAATTTTACTCTACTGTAATTGTAATCTGCCGGTCGTGGGTTCAAGTCCCACCGGGGGCTTTTTTCAATCTTGTTCTATGTGGTTATTATTTAAGTACTTCTTTAAACACTCTAATAAAGTTTTCACCTTGAATTTTTCTCACTTCTTTATCAGAGTATCCTCTCTTTCGTAAAAGTTCCAAAAGCATAGGAATTTCTGTTACATCTTTTACGACTTCAAAACTCGGTTGAGTCTCATCTGTTGGGAAATCTTTAGGCACATTGTCGCTAAGTTGTTTTAAATCTTCAATATAATAATTAAGGAAGTCAGGACCAAGTCCTATATGGTTTATTCCGACCAATTCTACGATATGGTCGACATGGTCAATTAACCTATCAACAGTAGCGTTCTTTCCTTTTTTATCTACAAAGGTTGAGAAAAAATTAATACCAATTACACCTTCTCTTTCACCGATAGCATTGATTTGATCGTCTGTAAGATTGCGAGCATGATCACATAAATGTTTTGCATTTGAATGAGTTGCAATTGGAGGTTTCATCATTATATCTATAGTATCCCAAAAGGAAGCTTCAGAAATATGAGAAAGATCAATTAAAACACCGTACTTGTTTAAATCTCTAACGAAATCTTTACCTGTCTCGCTTAAACCTTTAGCTTCTTTCACTGCACAACCATCTGCAAATAAGTTCTTCTTATTATGGGTTAGAGCTATTGAACGTACACCTAATTCATAATAATTATGAAATCGGGAAAATTCATCTCCTATTGAACCCGATCCCTCTAATGCAAATAAAAAACTAACCCTGTGATTTTCAATTTTGTTAAAATCTTGCGCTTTTTTAATTAATAAGAACAAATCAGGACTTTTTGAGATCTCATCTTGAATAGTTTTAATAACTTTAAGCGTGGTGTTGTATCCTCGGGCATCAAATTCAGGGAACAATTCAAAATCACCGCCTACCGTTAAAACTTCTACATTAATACCTCCTCTTTGTAGAAGAGGTAAGTGTTGTTCTTTTATAACATTCTTATTCCCCTTTAAATGCTCCCGATAAATTTGCAAAGCATAATCAGAATGTCCATCTACTATTACCATTATCCCACTAATTCTTCGTTATTTGTATTTTTTAATAACTAATTAGTTGTAGAATTTAATAATATTACATTTTTTAACTCTTGAAATATTATAGTTATTACCTTAAGATTTCGAATAATATGAACAAAATAAATAGATTTATTTTCATAATAATAGACAACCTTAGATCTGAGCACCTTTTCCAGTTTATAAACAAAGGATTGCTCCCAAATTTAAAGAAATTAATGGAGAACGGAATTTATTCAGAAAATTGTATAACAGATTTCCCTCCCATAACATATCCTACTCAGGTTTCATTATTAACGGGAGCGTATACGGGAGATTATCGAAAAGAACCCTGTCATGGTGTTCCATTAATGAATTGGATGGGTCGAAATGTTTCTCCCCCGTTTATAAGAGATTATGTTGCTATGAATTTACAAATTTATAAATTAAACAGCGATATTGGAGATAAATGTAAAACTATTCTTGAAATGATTGAAGAAGGTAATAAAGCCAGTATTACACAGTTTATTAACAGGGGTTCACATTATTTCTTTCCCGAGAGGAAATCAAAACTTGCTATGTATTATCTTGTCCTTGCTTATTCAAGAAATATCAAAAGAATGATGGCTAGAACTGATACGGGGATTGTCCAAAAACTACTCGAAGTCTTTAAGACACCAAGAAAATTTTTCAAGAACCCAGAACCCCCTATTGCATCTCTGATGTGGTTCATGACCCCTGATATACTTTTACACCACTTCGGATCAGACTCCCAAATCTATAAATTAAATATTTTACACATTGATAAAGTTATAGGAATTCTGATTGATTCATTAAAATGTATGGGATATTATAATGATACATCGATTGTGATTACTTCTGATCATGGGAATTATAAAACAGCTAAATTCGAGAATATAATTAATTTTTTTAAAGAAAAAGGACTCACGTCATATCACCCTCGTAGAAATTTGAAGGGGAATATGAATTTAGCTAAATATGATGGAGTTGGATTCTTCTATTTTAAAGGAAGTAATAGCTCTAATCGTAAGCATTATTGGTCTTATCCTACTGTAAAAGAAATGGAAAATTTTGGACCAAAGAATGTAAATTTGTTTCGAGAGTTATTTAAAATTAAAGGAAGCCATTTAATGTACTATAGTGATGATAATAACACTCTTTATCACGGGATTATTCATTTAAAAAGGAAATTAAATGACTCAAATGAAGTAATTTCTGGGGCTATTGAATATTCTGGTATTGGCGAGAGTTTCAAAACTCGGTACATCTTGAAAAATGATAAAGATATCTTTAATTATCTGGATGATGATATTGCAAGTAGCTTGATAGACAATAAATTTCACACGACTCAGGAATGGTTAAATGCTACACACCACCTAGATTATCCTTTGCACATTGATTTGATCCCTCGTCATTTTAAGAATCCAAGAAGTTGCGACTTGATATTGAGTAACGATGGTTCAGTAGTCTTTAATATTAAAAATGGAAAAAAAAGACGAAATCAATTACATCATCATGATAGGGGGGTAAAGGAATGTATGAACGTGCCATTAATCATTGGAGGGTCTCCTGAAATCCCCAATAAAAAAATTTCATTCTGTAAAATAACAGATATTGTTCCAACTCTTTTAAAATTCTTAGGAAGTCCACCCCATACGAGTGTCGTAGGGAATAGTTTAATATGATCGTCGTTTTAAACATAATATTTGCTTAATAAAGATTTGATTAATTAATTAAATACAAAATAATTTTATATCGGTCTATATAGCATATATAGGATATATAGGTCAACTTTTCAAAAGCTTTAAAATTAATTTACAAAATCTAAAAATATCAAATAAGAGTAGAGATTAAATATATAGGAATTAAGAAATCTCATGAGTAGACGAATTTTATTTTTAATAGCTTTAATCCTTGGAATATTAAGCGGTGTATTATTTGCCATTGTTAATAATTTTATCAATTCCTTAATTTAAAAAAAATCAATTAGTTATCAGAGATATTATGAGTCGAACAACTCGTAAAGTGAAGAAACGTAATAAAAGCATATTAATTATTATTTTTGCTATTGGGTTTTTGATTGGAAGTGTTTCAACAGATCTATTACTTAAGAGGGAAGGTGGAATTCATATAACTATTATCTACAGCTCTGAAAAAGCAAGTTGGATGACAGTAGCATATAATAGTTTTTTGAAGGAATGGAGAAGAGAAAATCCAAATGAGGATATTGTTATTTCTATGCATCCTTATGGCTCCTCAGATTCTATGATTGCAATATTAAATCAGGAAATCCTTCCAACAATATGGAGTCCTGCAAGTTCTATTTGGCTGCCATTCTTAAATACAAAATGGGCTGATCTGACCAAGAGTATAGAACCTATTATAAATATTTCTGCTGCTGTAAAAATTATCTATTCACCAATAGTGATAGCTACTTGGGAAGCTTTTAATCAAACTCATGGTATTAATGGATTTTTAGATGTGCACAATCTAATTATAGATCCAACTGTGAATATTAAAATGGCTCATACCGACCCACGTTTATCAAACTCAGGATTTATGACAGTAATAATGGCATTGGCTGCTATTTCTGGTACTGCATCCGAGAACTTATCAATATCTGACCTTACAAACCCTATCAATCAACAATGGCTAAAAGAATTTGAATCAAGTGCTATTTTATATGGTAAATCCACAGGTTTCTTAGCTCAATATATGAAAAGTAACGGCCCCAGTGCTTTAAACGTTGTTTTTCTTTATGAAAATCTTATCAGAGACATATCGAGTACTTCTATTGGTGGAAAAGTTATTGCAATTTATCCCAAGGAAGGTACACTCTATAGTGATCATCCTTTCTGTATTTTAAATGCTGATTGGATAACTCCAAAACAAAGAGAAGTAGCTAAGGCTTTTTTAAAATTTCTTAATGAACCTGAAACAGTTGAGTCTGCTTTACAGTATGGTTTCAGACCAATAAATTCTTCAATTCCTTTGGACCCAGCAGTTTTTAATTATGAAGCTAATGGTATTGCATTTAATATAAGTATTCCCGAATTGCAAACTCCTTCTGATGGAGATGTACTATTAAAAATTCCTGATTTATGGTTGCTTAGTAAAGCAACTGGATAAACTTCAAAGAGTTAAAGGTCAAACTATGAGAAAATTATTCCAGAATACAAAGGTAGCTAATCAAGAAATGGAAAATAGTTTGTCAATAAGTTTAAAAATTGACAAATTATTCTCAAAACCCATTTATAGAAAAAGTTTAGATGCAATTACAATAATTTTCTTTCTGTTAGTAATTGTAGGTCCAGTTATCAATATATTTTCCACATTATTTTTAAATATTCCAGCTATTCACAATGATGTCTTTGCTGATAATTTACTTGGAAATTTACAGTGGATCAACATCTTGAGATCACTTGGATATTCTTTTTCAATTGCAGCTATTGCAGTAGGAGCAGATATTATCATAGCATTTCCAATTTCAATAATCCTAACAAGATATAACTTTAGAGGAAAAAAGATACTCGATGCACTAGTGGACTTACCAATGGCGATTCCTACAAGCGCTTTGGGATTTTCGGTATTATTGTTCTGGGGTTTATTTGGTATTGAACCAGGATTTACATTAATTATTTTTGGTCATATAGTTTTTACTTTTCCGTATATCGTCCGTAATATGAAAATAGTGCTAGAAAAGTCAAATACATTATATGAGGATGCTGCTAGAACACTCGGGGCTTCAGGGGTAACTGTTTTTAGAACAATTACACTTCCGATGATGAAACAAGGAATAATTGCAGGTGCTATTCTTGCTTTTACAAGAAGTATTGGTGAAACAGGCGCAACTATTATTTTATCGGGATTAATAGAAACAGCACCAATTATGATTGTAGGCTTTCGCCGGCAATTAGAATTACCATCTGCATCATTTCTGGCGGGAATTTTAATTGTAATATCGTTAATTTTACTCTTCTCTATAAAATTTTTAACAAGAAAAACAGGTTTACCCATAAAATCCGTTTGGCCTCGAATAGAGAGGTTTTTTAGTCGTAAATATTTCCGATATTTTCGGGATATATTAGCTTTATCAATTTTATTCATTATAATCTTAGTGCCAGCATTCTATATTATAGCTCAAATCGTTGGAGAAGACTTTATTGGAGAATTATTTTTAGGACAAGATTATAAATGGGCTTATCTTTATGTCAGTTTTATTAATTCTATACAAATTGGTTTGCTAGCCGTCGTGATAAACCTAATTTTTGGTATACCCTTTGCTTTTATTGTTACAAAGCGCAAATGGGGTAGAGTTATTACTATTTTAGATACAATTCTTGATATTCCTATTGCAATCCCCTCAGCAGCTTTAGGTTTTGCGACCTTTCTATTTTGGGGACCAGCAGGTTTGAATATATTTAAAACTGGATTTTTCATGATTCTTTTTGTACATATTGCATTTACATTTCCTTATATGGTACGTCCTATTATTGGTGTGTTAGAAAGCTCTAATAAAGGTGTTGAAGAAGCTGCTCGAACACTTGGTGCTTCAAACCTTACGGTATTTAGAAGAATTACCCTTCCTAATATTAAACAGGGAATAATTGCCGGATGTATTATGGTCTTTACTCGTTCGTTAGGAGAAACTGGTGCAACAATAGTAGTAATGGGCAATATCCGGACAGTACCTGTTTTAATTGTAGATTGGGTTGAAGCTAATGCCTTTCCGAGTGCAATTTTTGCTAGTGTAATCGTGATAGTATTCAGTACATTCTTGATTTTTGCATTAAGAGCTGTTACAAAAAAATGAGGTGTAAAAAATTCCATCTATCGAATTAATAAATGTAACCAAAACCTTTAATGATGGAAAAGTACTTGCGGTAGATAATATTTCCTTACAAATCGATGATGGTGATTATGTTTTTCTATTGGGACCCACTGGATGTGGAAAAACTACGACTTTAAGAATGATTGCGGGATTAGAGCAACCCTCTAAGGGGAATATTTTGATTGATGGTAAGGACGTTGAGGGCGTTCCACCAGAGGATAGAGATATGGGATTTATATTCCAGCATTTCGAAATATTTGACCACCTTACGGTATGGGAGAATGTAACCTTTGGATTAGAGGTTCGTGGTTATAATGATGATTATATCATAAATGAAGCTGAAAAAGCATTAAAGATAGTTGGACTATTGGATTATGCTGATGAATATCCAGACATTTTTGGAAATCCCGGTTTACAAAAATTAGGAATAGCAAGAGCTATTGCCACGGGAGCAAAAATTTTAATTATGGATGAACCTTTAGGATCATTAGATCCAAAAGTTTCTAAAGTGTTCCGGCATGAACTGAGGAATTTAGTTAAAGATTTAGGTTTAACTGCGATACATGTTACACATAATCAAGAAGAAGCAATGTCAATAGCTGATAAGATAATAATCATGAGATCAGGCAAAATTCTTCAAATGGGAACTCCATATGAATTATATGAAATTCCCAATAGTATATTTGTTGCGAATTTTTTAGGAGAAACAAACTTTCTTCAAGGATTTGTTTTGAAATTACTTGAAGATAATAATATGAAAATTTGGATCCGTTTGGGGGGCCCAAAAATAATATGTAATAATTTCAATAATAGATTTAATCTAGACGATAATATTGTAATTTCTTTTCGCTTTGAGGATGTTTATTTATTTCCATTAGATTATGATTTTGAAAAAGGGCTCTATGATTGGTCTAAAATGCAATTTTTTAAGACAACTCTTGAAACATCAAGGTTTATTGGAGCAACTAAAAGGTTCTATTTAATGCTAGATAATGGAGACAGATTTTTATCTGTAAAGCCAGGTAACTTTGAAGAAAATTTTATTCCCGGTGAAGAATTAATTGTTGGGATTCATCAAGATGATATTCATATATTCAAATCTCCCGATGATCTATTTAAGGAATTATCTTTGACATAATTATGGTGAAAATTAGATGGTAGAGATCAAATTAAAAAATATTTCTAAATCTTTCAGAAATTTCAAGGCAATTGATAACATCTCTTTTAAGATAAAGGATAGAGAATATTTTATCATTCTTGGTCCTACTGGAGCTGGTAAGACAACACTCCTTAAAATAATAGCAGGATTATTAAAACCTGATTCAGGATATGTTCTCTTTAATGGAAAAGATGTAACCAATCAAACAGCTGGAGAAAGAAATTTAGGATTTATGTTTGAAAACTATGCTCTATTTCCTCATATGAATGTTGTAGAAAATGTTGCTTATAGTGGTCGAGTCCATGCTCGTGATCCTCATCAAACAAAAACCCTAGTAGATCAAGTCTTAATGATGACTCTTTTGACTGGGAGAAATGATGCAATCCCAGAAGAGTTAAGCGGAGGAATGAAGCAGAGAGTCGCCCTGTGCCGAGCTTTATTAAATCTTGAACAGACTAAATTACTAATCTTGGATGAACCATTAAAAGCACTGGATGCGGGTCTTAGAATGAATTTAAGGAGAGAATTGTTACTAATGGCAAAGTCTAAAGAATTAGAGTTGACTGTAATTCATGTAACGAATGATGAGCAAGAAGCAATGATGGTAGCTGATCGAATTGCAGTAATAGATCAAGGAAAGCTAGTTCAAATTGGAACACCTCATGAAATTTATTATTACCCTAAAAATCTGTTTGTAGCAAACTTTATGAGTGAAATTAATTATTTTAATGGGATCTGTTTAAAAGACAAAGAACCACCATGGGATATCCACAAAAGTTTCATTCAGGGAGATAACTTCTTTGAAGAAATCCGTGAAAAATCAACACCTATGCCAATTGACATCGGTCTTGATGACACGTTCGCTTCTTATGTAAAGAAAGATATTTATGATGCAATAAACCATGGAGATAGATTATTATTAATAGTAAGAGCAAATCATTTCAAGATAAGATTTGGAAATCGCGTAAAAGAGAAAAGAAATGCAATTTTAGGAAAGATTAAGAGACGTAAGTTTATGGGTGTTTTTTACAGATTTGAGGTACAAGCTAAAATAAATAATCAAGAAAATATAATAGTAGTAACAATACCTGCAACTTATGAGGTTCACACTACATTCTTAGAAAATTCAGAAGTAACAGTTTATTTTCCGAAGGAACTTGGTATTGTGTTTAAACATCCAGGAGAGGATATTGTAAGAGAAATTTTAAAATTAGAATAATAGTATTAAAAATTAGAAAAACAAAATGAGGTAAATAAAATGAGTTCTTTATTTGAGTGGTTTAAATCTCGTAATGAGGAAAGTGCAATTAATAAGATTTTAATCCATATGCAGAAAGTTCTTGAGTGTGTGGTTGAATATGAAAAAGCAGTTTCATATCTGATTGATGAAAGAAATATAGATCTTGCATTAAAGGTTTTTTTCCGTGTGGATGAGTTAGAACATCAAGCAGATGGAATCAGAAGGAATATATTAAATATGATTTCAAAATCAGAAATTACTCCTACGATACGTGGAAACTTAATACTTCTCACCCAAAGGATTGATGATATAGCAAACGCTACTAATACAGGAGCGAGAATTTTTATATACATGAACCATACAGATTTTTTAAAATTAGATGAGGAATTTCACAAAAACTTTTTAGAAATGGCAAGGACCACAGTTATAGCAATTAAGAAAGTTAATATTATGGTAAATAAGTTGTTAACAGCTGAAGAGGAAGAGATCTATCCTTTAGGAGAAGAAATTAATACTCTTGAACATAAATGTGATGAACTGCATCATTCAATAAATAGAATACTTGTCTCAAAAAATCCTGATATCAATCCTTTTAGCGCAATCGAGATACATAATTGCATATCAAGTTTAGAGGAAGTTACTGACAATGCGGAAGAAGTTGCTGATTACATAATAATGTTGAGAATAGCTAAAAGTGGATAAATAATCGAATTAGTTATCTAATAGTATCTAACTTGATTACTTCTATATAGAATATATAGAAAAGAGTTATAAAAATATATAAATGGTTTTATTATATATAGTTTTTAAATCATAAACTTAAAAGTTAAAATGTCATTTCAAACAAGGAAAGTTCAGAAAACAGGGGGATCCTCTTTTATTATAAGTTTACCAAAAGCCTGGATAGATAAGCATGGTATAGAAAAGAATGACACTTTAGGAATACTTTCACAACCTGATGGTAATCTGTTAATAACACCTCAAGTTGATGCTAGTAAAAAACGGATTAAAATTAAAGAAATTGATGTCGATGAAATTAAGTCAGGAGATTTTTTATTCCGAATATTAATAGGGGCTTATATTATGGGTTTTTCAAAATTTATAATAAAATCGAGTAAAAAATTTGAATCTAAAATAATAGATTGTATAAGAAATTTCACACAAATTGCAGTGGGTCCAGAGATTACTGAGGAATCAAGTAATCATATAGCAATTAAGGATCTAGTTAATCCTACAGAAATGCCTTTTGAAAAGACCATACGAAGGATGTATATTCTTGTTCATAGTATGCATGAAGATTCTATTAATGCCTTAGAAAAAAAGAATAAGGGTTTGGCAGATGAGGTTATCAAAAGAGATGATGATATCGATAGATTGCATTGGTTAGTTTCAAGACAATCTCACATTGTACTAAAGGATATTATTTTATGTCAAAAGATGGGTATAACTTTAGAACAAGCGAGTCATTATCAGCAAATTAGTAAATTTCTAGAGAGAATTGGTGACCATGCTGTAAAAATTGCTAAGAATGTGTTATTAATTAATTTTAATAATTTTGATAATAAATTACTAAATGAGATTATAACCGCAAGTAGAATATCATTGGATATATTGGATAAAAGCCTCGATGCTTGGCTTCAAAAAAGTATTTCTTTAGCGAATGAGAACATCGAATCCATAAAGGATTTAATTTCAGCTACAGAAAAAATAAGTCTAAATTCAAAAAGTTCAACTGAAATTTCGATAGCTATTGGTTACATTATTGAAAGTATTAGGAGAACAGGTGAATATTCAGCTGATATTTCTGAAATTATAATAAATAATTTAGTCTAGAGCATTTTATACTAGTAGTACCATAATATAATCTGCAACAGACTCAATAGAATCTGATATTGCCTCTAAAATATCAAAGACGTTCCCGGCTGTGAATATAGTAAAGAAATTAACCGTATAACTTGTTTCTTGAAGATTTTTTCTGAGTTTAATATTAAGTAGATCAATTGTATGCTCAAATTGGTTTATCTGTCTTGCGTACTCTTTAACGTGTTTTCGTTCTTCAAGTAAATCGCGAACAATCTTGTCTAAGAATTCAACACATTCCACTGTAGATTTCATCATTTCCAAAATAGTATTAATTGTTTCTGGGCTACTTTCATCCCAAAACTTTATGGGCATTGTATTAATTCTTCTAGCAACACCTGTACAACAATTAGCAACATCATCCATTCTTTTAATTAAATGAGATAAATTTTGCCTTACACTAGGATCTAATTCTCCTAGGGTGATATCTTTTTGGATTTTCCTTCTCAAATCATCAGCCTCGCGTTCTAAGATATCAACTTTATGAAATAATTCATATGATTTATCAACATTTTTTTCTTTTAGTAAAATTTGTAAACCTATATCTAGATTCCTTACACACTCTTGGACGATTTGAGCATGTTTTATCGATTTCTCTAGGGCATTAACAGCGGTTTCTCTCTTCAAATATTCAATTAAGGACCCTATTTTAACCACCTTTTTATTTCAATAATTATAAACTCTATATAGTAATATATATTATATATCTTTTCTAAAAAATTTTCACTATAACCCAAACAAACCTAATATGTAATACAAAAATCCTGCTAATAAAGCTGCGATGGGAAATGTGAGAAACCAATAAGCTCCCATTTTAGCCAAACTTTTATAGTCTATCTCTTTTTTCTGGGCAATACTCAAACCAAGGATGCAAAATACGATTACATGTGAGTGGGATATTGGTAAAGCAAATAATGTAGCAATCATTAAGATAATTGATGAACTCATTTGTATAATAAAACCTTCACTCGGACGAGTATTAATCATTTGAGAAGCCAAATTTCTTATTACATATCTAGCAGCAATATAGATACCAAGGAAGGCAAAAATTCCACATAAAACTGCAAAAATTATATATTGAACACTATTTATAGAACTATTTTCCCTAAGGCCCAGAAGAATCCCTAGCGCGTCCCCAGAGTTTGCACCTACCCAGATCTCAGCAAACAGAACAGCTACAAATAAAA
Organism: Candidatus Thorarchaeota archaeon; assembly: GCA_048882645.1. Lineage (GTDB taxonomy): Archaea > Asgardarchaeota > Lokiarchaeia > Sigyniarchaeales > SOKP01 > Loki-b32. The sequence continues at coordinate 9,485 of JBHLRJ010000047.1, read as the reverse complement.
ACCATTTAAAAAATTTTTCAGATTTCTCAATCTGATTCAATCCTCTTAAACGAGACAGTAATAATTTAACACTTATTTTAAAGAGTACATATGTGATTAGTAAACCCGATAATGGTGATATAAACCAACTTAACACTACATCTCTCAATTTTTCATAATTAAATGCAGTGCTGATATCAATTCCTCCTTCAAAAATAGAATAAACAATAATCACACCAACGATACTTCCGATCAATGAATGTGTGCTACTTAATGGAATACCTGAAAAACTGCCAATTACTAACCATACAATACTGCTTATCAATACTGCTAAAAGCATAATATTTGTGTATTTTTCTTCTAAACCTTCACCCAAAAGATTTTTACCTATTGTTTCCGGTACAAATCCACCACTAAATGCAATCATTCCAAACGCTATGGCAACACCTCCAAGGATCAGTGTTATCTTGAATTTTATTACCCCTGCCCCTACAAGGGAAGCTAATGTCTCATCATTGGCACCAATGGAGAAAGCTAAAGCAACTGCCATGACTATTAAGACTATAATTAATGGTATATCCATATCAGCAGCCACTTAAACTTTTAGTTTGCTTTAATCAAAAATTAGATATTTCGTCGCTAAGAATTGGATGTATTCAGACAAATTTTTTATATGATCCGCTAACATCATGATATCTTCAATCAGTTCCTTAAGATACATGAATGTTCTGGATAGATAATCCATTTCATAATTATAAAGACGTCTTAGTAACTGCCATTCTTCTTTCCTCATCTTCCGTCTTTCATCTTTTATTTTCTCACAGATATCATAAGATTTGCTCAAATCAGATCCAATTGATTTAACCGCTTCAGATACATCATTTGAGATTAATTTTAATGATTTAAGAACACTTGAAATTTGTAATTTAAATTTCTCATCAGGGAATACAGCTTTATAAAGAAGCATTTTATTAGCACTAAATTCCCCAATATTCTTAATATCGTTTATTCGATTAAATAACTTTAATCTATCCGCTTTTGAAAACATTAATTTTGATTTAAATATCTTTGATTCAAATCTTTTCTTTATGTTAACTTCAGTATTGGTATCAATAACGTAATGAAGGTTATTAGTAAATTTTTCAAAGTTCTCCTCAACAAGATATTCGATCCCCTCAATTAATCTCAAATTTTGTTCATTAATTACATCCATGAATAATTGAGTCAATTCATCAATACTTAGCTTCTTAATTTCTTTATATGGCTCTGCCATTTCAATCAAGTGGACTTTTTGTATATTTACTTGATTAATCTATTCTCTATATAGTACAATATTTTTTAATATAAATAAAGTCTTAAATATAGTTTTATGAATTTATTATTAATCTTCCAATAATTATGTAAGGAGATAAATCAACAGAAATTGGATTTAGCCTAACCAATCTGCCATTTAAGAAGGGAAGCAATTAGATTTCGTCTAGAAAGAGCCCCTCGAGTCATCTGGCCTATAAAACTCTCCTTTCCACACATCTTTTTTAAGATTTTTTTAACAATTTGATTTTCGGAATATCTATTTTTAAGAAGATTATTATAAGTTTCATGAACCGTTTTATGCATATACTCTATTTCCTTTAAGATTTCAATAAGAAAATCTCTACCGGGAAGTACTCCGTTTCCTGCTGAAAATATTAAAAGGTGTTCCATACCCTCTGTATAATTGTATAATTCTTGAAGAGAATTGTAAATCAAAGATATATCTTCTTGAATATCGCTATCACCTCCAAAAATCATCTTATATTTTGGTTGTACCGCATCAGCAACAAATGCCCATTGCAGTTCTCTCTCGATTAAGGTCACTAATTCAGGAGCATGCCCAATCATAGGAAAAAGTTCAAATTCATATTTCTTTGATTTAGTAATAATTGGTCCTTCTATTACGATCGCATCAACAGGTAATAATTCTGAACCCCAAGCCATTTGACGATAATCAGGATAAGTTCTTCCCTTTTTCAAAATATGAAAAGCCTTTTCACTAGTATAAATAGGAATTCCAAACTCTCTGTTTAACATGTGAGCTCCACCGGCATGATCTTCATGAGTGTGTGTAATAAAACATTGTTCAATCATCTCCTCAGGTTTTAATGAGTTCACAAAATTCCTCAGATCATCTACACCACCAGGAGCTCCAGAATCAATGAGAAGACCATCAACTAAATAACAGGAGGTAAAGAAAGGTTTAGACATCAATTCATTATCTGATGACCATTGCCATTCTAAAATTTCCTTTTTACAATGATAATCAATTTTCACTACCATTGATTAGAAACTCCAACTTAGTTTTATTAGCAGTTAATCTTATTTTCCTTTCCATTTCGGTTTTTGTTTTTGTAACCGAGCGAGAGCTCCAGTTCTAAAGTCATTTGTCTGTAATAATTGTGAATTTATAAGCCCTTCCATTTCTAAACCAAACTCAAGATTCTTTCCATAAATATCATCAATTAATTTTTTACCTAATCCTACTGCAAGGGGAGCACTATCAATTAGTTCATCCGAGTACTTTTTTACCAGCAAATCTAATTCTTCTCTATTTTTTGCTATACCGTTAACTACTCCCATTCTATATGCTTCATTACCATTGAAAGTCCTTCCAGTTAATGCTATATCCTTCGCGTGTGAGATTCCACATAATCGAGTAAGTCTTGTGGTTCCGGAAACATCGGGGATGATTCCGACTTTTACCTCAGGCATGCTAAACTTTGCATCTTCTAAGGAAAACCTGAAATCACATGCAAGCGCTAACTCGAAACCTAAACCAAAACAGAATCCTTCAATTCGGGCTATAAATGGTTTCTCAACTTTCCCCATTTTTACTACAATCGGATGAAACTTGGTGTTTAAATAGTATCGAAAATGGGATGGTGTGGATGTATCAATTGCTTTTTCTCTTGAAGTGGGATTTTGACCAGCTAGGAGATTTAAATCAATACCAGAACTAAAAAAATCTGTTGCTCCCGTAAGGATGATAACCCGTGTTTTAGATTGTTCTGCTTCTTCAATTGCCCTTTCTAAGGCGTTTAACACATCCCAATTTAGGGCATTTTTTTTATCAAGTCGATTCAACTTAATTGTATTTATTGTCTGTTCTTCATTTTCTTCTACTAAAACTACTTTTCTTTCACTAATTTTCTTTTACACCTAATTACTATTCATTTTACACATAACAGTTTAAAGGAATTAAAGTAAAATTTAATAAAAACATTATTCAGATTATCAAATAGGGCTTAAAATCCTTTAAAATATAAAAAGTGAATGAATTAATTTGCTTTTATTTCAGGAGGAATTAACACATCTCGGGGTCCTGTCCTCTTTAAATGTATTGCTTCTTCGGGGCAATGATGAGCACATACTCCACAGCCAATACACTTTTCTGGATTGACTATAGCAACATTATTTTCAGCATAGATAGTTTCCATAGGACATAGTTCAATGCATGTTGCACATCCTACACAAGTTTCCTCATCCACTTCCGCTAGATATGAAGAGACTGTGTGTAATGGCATAACTCCCGAAAATCGAAGATTTAGGATTCCACAACAGCATTTGCAACAATTACATATTGCTTCTATCCCTCTTTTAGTATCTGAATGAACATGAAACACTTTATGAACCAATCCTTGATCCTCTGCCTCTCTAAAAATTTTCATGGCTTCTTCTTTTGAGACACGTCGACCAAAATTTTTTTCAATGGCAAACACAGCACTTTTGTCAAATAAGAAACAATTTTCTTTGGATGCGCCAAGTTTACATGGATCATTCACGAGTTCTTTATGATGCCTACAGTAGCAGTTTGCAACGGCTATATCACTATATTCCTCAACATATTTAGATATATCTTCATAGGGCATTACCATTTCAGTTCCAACTTCCACTTCCTTTTCGACAGGCAAGGTTCTATCAGTGGGAGGTAGAGCTTTAAAGGTATCTTTCATTTTTTCGTAATTTTCTACAGTTAACTTAGGTCTTTCTGAAAATATCTTATCAAATAATCTCGCTAATTTCACATGTTTCTCATCTGTTTCTCCTCTTAAATTTGTGTATTCAAATATACCTGGAAATGGCCCCATGAGCGTGTAAACCATCACTTTTGCACTCTTACTCATTGCACCGATAATTATTCCGTTGTACATTAAAGTTTCGAGCATTTGAAGGATTGATTTTTCATCCAAATCTGTATTTTGCTTAATTTGGTCAAGTGTTAAAGACTTTTTTTTGAATATCAATAGGAATTTTGCTTGTTCTTCAGATATTAGTTCTTTGAGTATCTCTATTAAACTATCACTAACAGGGACTGGGAAGACCCCCGCTTGAACAATATTTCTTGCGACTTTATTCCAAAGTTTTTCATCCATTTTATATCCCTAAAATATAGAAGTTTATAATTAGGAGATAGAAAAATCCATAATTTAATTATATTATGGGAAAATACATAAGAGTTGAGTAAATATTAGGATTACTACAAAATCCGATGACTCTATAGATTTTTATGTTTAAGCTATTTAGATGGTAGTAAAGAATATAATTGTAGAAAGGATTAAGGATGTTGAGAGAAGTTCAAGAACGAATACATATTTTAAAGAATTCAATAAAGATTTTGGAAAAGATTTTAAGCAATATTGGGCGCTCAAATAACCTCATCCAGAATCGTATAGAAATCTATAAACAGGAAATTCATAATTATAAAGGTATTTTAAATTAGAATTAATCATTCTTTTTTTCACTATTCAAATTCGATTTTTACACAAAATTTTTATCGTTTAGTTAATGATTAATTTTACATATTTCTATCTTTATTTTTAGAGAAGTGGTGTTTTAAATTAAACTAGAATATGCTGAAAGAGTAAATCGGCTACCCACCTATATTTTTGTGGAAATTGAACAATTAATTGCAAAAAAGCGTAAGGAAGGGATGGATTTTATCCCATTAGGCATTGGGGATCCCGATTTATCTACTCCAGAAATTATTGTGCAAGAAATGATCGAGCAAGCAAGAATTCCTTCAAATCAGAATTATCCCGTAAGCATGGGGGAGGTTTTTTATAGAGAAGCGGTCGCTAGATGGAATAAAGTAAGATATGGAGTTGATTTAAACCCTGAAACAGAAGTTACACATGTCATGGGAGGAAAAGAGGGAGTAGCCAATATCGCACGAGTGTTTATTAATCCAGGAGATATAGTTTTATGTCCTAATCCCGGTTATCCAGTATACATAAATGGAGCTACAAAATTATGCGACGGAAAACCTTATTTAATACAATTGAAGAAAGAAAATAACTTCCTTCCTGATCTCAAGGAAATTGACTCAAAAATCCTTAGAAAAGCCAAAATGATGTATTTAAATTATCCCAATAATCCTACTGGAGCCATAGTACCAACAGAATTTTTAAGAAAAGTGACTGATTATGCTGAGGATTATAATTTTATTATAATATATGATAATCCATATTCAGAATTTACGTTTGAGGAATATATTGCTCCAAGTATATTACAAATAAATAATGATCATGTGGAAATAAATAGTGCTTCAAAAATGTTTAATATGACTGGTTTTCGATGTGGTTGGGTTGCTGGGAACTCGGAAATAATAAAGGGATTACGGAAAGTGAAATCTCAAATTGATTCTGGAGGTTCGATTTTTGTACAAAAGGCAGTAGCTAAAGGATTAAATGAATACAAATCAAGTAAGAAACCTGAAATTGTAGCGAAAAGCGTAAAAGTATACGAAAAACGTAGAGATACTTTAATAAAGGGATTAAATAATATTGGTTGGCAAACAGATAAACCACAGGCAACGTTTTATGTGTGGACACAAATTCCTGAAAAATTCTGTGAGTTAAGTAGTTTCGATTTTGTGAAAAAATTGATAGATGTAGGAGTAATTCTTACACCAGGGACTGGGTTTGGAGAATATGGAGAAGGTTTTGTAAGATTCGCACTAACTCAGCCTGAAGAAAGAATTAAAGAAGCCCTACAGAGAATAGAACAATTACTTTAATAAAACCTTAAAAAAGAAATAAAAAAATAGTATTATATATTAAGTTCGATTTGGATTCTTATCAAGGTTTTCCATATTTATTCCTTAGATACCCCAATTTCTTCTCATCCAAATTCTCAATATTTTCAGAAAATTCTGAAGAATCATCCGAAATATCAATGTTCATCATAACTGGGGCATTTGAAGAATCCCACTCTTTATAGTAATCTACTATCAGATCCATGTGATCTGATTCTTCTTCCAGCATTTCTCACCTCCTTTTGTTATTGAGTATTTCACAAAGAAAATACACCTAAACTTTGACCCATTTCGAATAAATTTTATTGAAAAGTATTGTTAAAAGAGAACAAATCAGTAAAAGTTATAAGAAAGAGGTCAGAATTTTAGATTTATTCTCTCTTAATAATACTCCGGATCATTACCGGCTTTACGCATAATGTAAAGCCACACCAATAATCCAAAGTATTATGTGAAAAACTCATCACATAGAAAATGTTTAAAGTACTATTTAAAGTTTTCCCACCTATTTCCCATCTGTCAGTTAGTAGAGATGTGAATTGACAAGGAAGTAAAGAATAATTATAAAGCACGTTTAATCATAATTTTTTAAATCGATGCGGCTTTAATTAAAAGTATCATGGAAAAGAAAATTGTTCTCGTAGGAGCTGGCTCAACGTCTTTTGGTCCTGAGATGTATAATGATCTTTATTTAAGCGACGTTTTGAAAGGTTCTACAATTGTGCTTCATGACATAAATAAAGAGAAACTGGAGATGATCTATGAGTTACTATTGGTTGAAAATGAAAAAGCAGGGAATAAATTTATCCTTGAACAAACAACCAATAGATCTTCCGCACTTAAAGATGCAGATTTTATAATAAATTCAATTGAGGTCGGTGATCGGATGTTATTATGGAGACAAGATTATGAAATCCCCAGAAAGCATGGTTCGAGCCAGATTTTAGGAGAATGCGGAGGTCCGGGAGGTACATTTCATGCATGGAGAATCATCCCTCCAATTGTAGATATTGTGAAAGATGCTGAAAAATTCTGTCCAAATGCGTTTTTCATCAATTTTTCAAATCCAATGTCTCGAGTGTGTTTAGGGATTAAAAGAAGTGTGTCAAAATTAAAATTTGTAGGATTATGTCATCAAATTGCAGTTATGGTACATCATCTACCTCAATTATTTAATAAACCTATAAATGAATTAATGATGAAAGTTGGTGGCCTTAATCATTTTGCATTTCTATTAGGATTAGAAGACAAAGTTACTGGGAAAAATTTGATGCCTAAATTCAATAAAAAAGGGCTTAATTACTTCAAAGAGCACGAGAATAGATTTGAATTTTCGATTCTTACTTTTGAAGTCTTTAAAAAATTTGGATATTTTCCGTATGTAGGAGATAATCATCTTGGAGAATACTTACAATTTGGTGAAGAATTTACCGAGACAAAAGATATGGTAGACTGGATTAATTTTATTGACAAGGCGGGACAATCAGTATATAAAAGATTGGTTCGCAAATCTAAAATGCTCAAGAGGGGCAGATATCCAAAAAAAGGAATTTTGTTTAATGTACCTTCTGGGGAGAGAGCAATTCCCATCATCGAAGGAATAATTAACGATAAAAATTCTTATGAAATCGCCGTAAACATACCAAATGAAGATATTATCGAGAATCTACCTCGAGATTTGATACTTGAATGTTCTGCAACTGTAAATAAGGAAGGTGTTCATGGGATAAAATTGGGAAAAATACCTAAAAATATAGCAGCATTACTACGCATAGAAGCAACAGTTCAAGATTTGTGTGTTGAGGCTGTTTTAACCAGATCGAAAGATCTCGCAATTGCTAGTTTGGCTATAGATCCTAATGTAGGGAGTTTTGAAATGGCAGAAAGTATGTTTGATGAAATGATGAAGGCACAGAAAGACTATTTACCAAAATTCAAATGAGTTGAGGATTTTAACAAATAAATAAGAAGTTTTAAGGTTTTTTATCAATTTTCGAAATCTTTATTTTACATATGTTTATTTCTTTCTTATATATTTATAAATCCATATTTATATTATTCCCAAGATCCAATTAAAATGAGTTCAAAAAATGGCGAAGAATCTCAATTAAGAATTAGGAAAGCCACAGAAATACTTCAAAAAATTTGGTGGTTTTCTTTTTATTTAGTCATTTCTCCTTTTGGGGTTGCTGTGGTAAGTTATTCAATTTTTTTCTATCTATTTCGAATTGTTTTATTCGTTTCCCTTTCTTTAGCAGTAATAAGCTATATGTTTGCATTACTCTTTTTTTATAAGGCTTTTGATAAATATAGAAACAATCCCTTCTTTCTAAATAAAGAAAATAATCTCGTTGCTAGGGTACATATTGTATTCTTAATACCTCTTCTTTCTTGTGTTGTTACTCCCATTTTTATGTTGATATCACCTAAAAATCTTTCATTTGTCTTACTACCGTTAATAAGTTTTGCTCTTTTATATAATGTAGTTTACTTTTACTTCTATTTCCAGCCTATTGACTTTTATAATATAGCAGAGAATGAATTCAAGCGTGCTATTAATCTGAAATTGAGGGTAATGCAACCCTATAATTTAGTTGTTGTCGTGAATTACTTTTTTCATCTCGTATTTTTTTCTTTTACCTATCAAACAGGATTCTCTTGGCTCTTTGCGTTAGTAACTAATCTGTTCCTCTATATACTAACATATATAAATACTAAGAAAAGAGCGACTAAGATTAAGGATATTATTAAAGAAAAGAAGTCCATTCTCCAAGAACTTACTAAATTCAAACAAAATTTCGTACTTTCTATTACAACTCTAATTTTCATATTAATAATTCAAATCCCTCTAATTATTGTCTTTTCTAGTGCACTATTTACAGTTTTAGATTCATTGAATGCAATTTTTCTGAGTTGTATATTTATATTATTTTACTTCAAATCCCGAGTTTACATTAAATTCCATTATAGTTCTAAAATTAACATCTATAGAGGTTCTATATTAAGTGATAAATCTCGTGAGGGTAGTGTGGATTCAGATACCAAATATCAGAAATATAATACTCTCGTATCAGGATTATTGATTGGTCTCATAGCAGCATTTGGTTTTCTAATAAATAATCCTTTACTCATAGTAATTATCCTACCTTTTTTCTTTATATTTTCCTACTATGAACAGAAAGCAAGAGTCTGCCCAAAGAGCTATAATAGATATGTTCTCTTATTGAATTCAATTGTTATGTTAATTTCAATTTCTTTTGGGCTCTTTTCACAGATTATTTTATTAAAATTCCAGTTTTTAATGTTTTTTCTAACACTTTATTTTGTCTTACAGGGCTTTGTTAAGTTCAAATACTATACAAAAGAAAATATATATATTATCCAAAATGTTCTGGCAGTTGCCAGTTTCACAATTATAGTCTATTCATTTTTTAAA
>JBHLRJ010000046.1:0-27390 GCA_048882645.1 Candidatus Thorarchaeota archaeon | reverse complement strand
TAATTAAAAAGAATATTTGGGGGTGTTTAAAAGGTTTATCTTACATTAATTAACTTTCTTTTCATAAATACATATATTATGCTTAGAGTTAAAACTACGGAAATCAAGATAATTTCTAATTTGAATCCGGGAATAGTAGGTAGATAATATCTAGTCAAATCTTGAGTACAGGCTAAAAAATAGGTATCAGGTCCACCATTTACTAAGATTACCTCGATATAATAGATTTTAGTTTCTGTAGCAGTGAAATTTATGTAAGGATTGTCTGCTAGACTATTCATAAGTGAATGGTTGAAGATTCTATTATCAAGAGATTTGTCGTCATTCACATAAGATATTGTAGGGCGTATATTGAAGAGAAAAAGAGTAAAATTCCCGGTTCCTGTACGAGTCACACTAATTTCAGCATGCTCACTATTTTCTAAATCAAATAAAAAGAAGGCATAATTTCCATCATTTATGTAATCTACGTATGTAGATGCCTTTACGTTTGAAAGTGGAATTAATAATAGAAATAACGAGCAAAATAATATGAATCGTTTGTATTTCATTATTAGATAACTTCGGGTTTTATTAAAATAGATATTTTACTACTAATTTTAAAATTTTTCATTTTAATAATAGGAAGCAAGGAAAAATAAAATTAATATTAGAAATTTTTTTCAATTAACAATGTATTTTAACATTGATACATAAAATATTGAGTTGTTTTGAAAGTGGACAATCTGTTATTAACAAGTTTAGAATTTGAGAAATACCATGGATTAGGAAACGATTACATTATTATTAATGATATTAAAATTAAAATCCCCGAATCAAAAAAGTCAAAATTAGCCCTCGAATTATGCAGATTTCATTTTTCCATCGGGGCGGATGGGTTAATTTATGTATGTAATTCGAATAGGGCAGATATTAAAATGCGAATATTCAATAAAGATGGAACTGAGGCAGAAATGTGTGGCAATGGGATAAGGTGTTTTTCTAAATATATTTACGAGAAACAAATCATCAAAAAAAAGGAGATTAGAATAGAAACGTTGAAGGGTATTATGGTCGCTAAACTGAATGTTAGTAATAATAAAGTAGAAAGTGTACAGATTGATATGGGTCCTCCGATTTTAAATTGTGAAGAAATACCAGTTATTTCGGATAATTTGTCAAATAAATGTATTAATGAGCCAATTACTATCATCGATAGAATTTTTAATTTTACTGCGGTATCAATGGGAAATCCTAATGCTATTATTTTTATTGAAGATCAACTAAATGACGAACAATTAAACATGTATGGTGCTAGTATTGAAACTCATCAGCGATTCCCAAATAGAACAAATGTAGAATTTGTGAAAAAGATATCTGATGTTGAGAGTTTCGTAAGAGTGTTTGAAAGAGGTGTTGGCATTACTAAATCTTGTGGAACAGGTTCTTGTGCTGCAGTAGTCGCAGGTACAATTTTAGGAATATTCAAAAAAAATACACCAATAACTGTGCATAATGATGGCGGGGATTTAAAAATTACATACACAGGTAAGACAGTCCTCATGGAAGGGCCTGTAGTTAATGTTTTTAGTGGCATTCTTAATAAAATAGAGGTATAAAGTCTTTGAAAGGAGATTTAATATGAAATATTCTGGATGGTTAAAGAAGAAAGATTTGGAATATAAAGAAGGGATATTACATTTCGCGAATATAAATACAATTGAAATAGCAGAAACTTATGGAACCCCTATTTATATTATTAACGAGCAGATGATCCGAAATCGTTATAGGGAATTAAAAAAGATTTTGGATTCCGAATATGGCAATAATGACATACATTTTGCGATGAAATCTAATTCTAACTTATCAGTTTTAAAAATGTTAGATTCAGAAGGGGCAAGTTTTGATTGTACTTCAATTGGTGAGATCTATGCCTGCTTTAAAGTTGGTATTTCCCCAGATAAGATTATTTATACAGGAAATATGTTTACCAATGAGGATTTCGCATTTGCAGTTAAAAATAATGTCCATATCAATTTAGATAGTATTAGTCAACTTAAGAGATTGAATAAGATATATGAGAAATTAGGAATCGAAAAAAAATCAATTTCGTTTAGAATAAATCCAGAGTTTGGGGCAGGACATCATTCCCATACTATAACCGCAGGAAAGCTGATAAAATTTGGAATATTAGATAATCAAGTCATAGAAGCATACACAAAAGCAAAGGAGCTCGGATTTAAGCAATTTGGTACTCATATCCATATTGGATCTGGGATACTTAATCCTAATGATTATGAAAAAGCAATAGAAAAATACTTATCTATCATTACTAACCTCGCAGATACGCTTGGTATTACCTTCGAATTTATTAATTTTGGTGGAGGATTGGGTATCCCATATCGTCCTGAAGAGGAACCTTTAAATTTAATGAAGTTTGCCAATGTGGTTGTTAAAAAATTTAAAAATCTAGTTAAGAAAGCGCACTTTGGTGAACCACGATTTATAGTAGAGCCTGGGAGATATCTGACTGCAGAATCTTCTATAATTATAACTCAAATTAATACCATTAAAGATAATGGATATAAAAAGTTCGTGGGTGTAAATGCTGGATTCAATACATTAATTCGACCAACATTATATGGCTCATATCATCACATTATTCCATGTAAAATGAGTGACGAAAATCTCATAGTTAAATATGACATCGTTGGACCTATCTGTGAATCGGGAGATATATTAGGTAAAGAACGTGAATTATCTGAGTTATATGAGGAAGACTATCTTGCCATTCTAGATAGCGGTGCTTACGGTTTCGCTATGAGTAGCTCATATAACTCCAGACCGAGACCAGCCGAAATTTTAATTAACAACGGTGAGATTTTTAAAATCCGAGATGAAGAGACTTATAATGATTTACTTGAGAAGCAAATAATTCCAGAACATTTAAACTAATTCTTTGAAATTGTTATTTTAAAAACTTTTTACCTTAATTATTATTTGTATTTTTAAAATTTAAGGAAAGACTTTATTATCAATTATACAATCATGAAAATTATGGAAGTAAGCTTGCAAGAATGTTTAGCATCTCGTAAAGATTGTTCCGGTGGTGCTCGGATATTACCTTTTTCTGAAATTTTGGATCTTTGTAAGGCTACAATTGAAGCAGTTCCTTTAAAATTATTATATGTTATTCTTCCCCAAGGAAAAGATTATGAAGGGGGCTTATATACATATAATGGGAAGGAACTTGTATTGCTATCTAATGTGGAAAAAACTAAGTTTACAATGGAGTTATATCCCGAATTAAACCGTAAAGATTTGATGAATTTAGATGAACTAGTTAATGTGGGACTTATCTGGCAATATCTTTCATTAAAAGCAGAAAGTATTGGACTGGGAGTTTCACAACGGGCTCGAAAACCTAAAAAAGTAAATAACCTTGTAAATTCTCTCACGAATAAAGATCAAGCTTTCTTATATTCAGTAGCAGTTCGGGAGGATAATGATGATACCGTGGTGCAAGATACATCAGAACCGCTTCAAAAAAAAATAGAAGATGGAATATACCTTCTCAACACTCCTGATTGTTATGAAAATCAAGCCATTTATAAAAGTGTTTATAAAGGGGTTTCTTTAAATAGTGCAATTTTTAATCAAATCGAAAAAAAGACCTCAAATACCAAAACTTTATATGAAATTTCGCAGCTACTTTGGGCATGTGAAGGAGAAAATGATCATGCAACTCATGGTAACCGGGATGATTTAGAAAAGAATGGATTTGGTCGCGTACATGCTTCTGGGTGCGCTGGTTATTCCGTATATCCCATTGTTCTAATAAAAGACCTCGCTGATTTATCTGAAGGAGCCTATATTTATAACCCGGTTGGCTTTTCTGCGTTAAAAAGATGGATTAAAGTAGATGATAGTCTATATTATGATCATTATTTACAAAAATATAGTTCAGAAATTATTTTTGATATAGTGAAAGAGAAATTCGATGCTGATTGTTCGCATTTTATGATTCTCTTATGTATTGATAGAATGAAACCGTGTTCCGGTTTTATGCATCGTAAACTCATGGATACTTCATATTGGGCAGAAGTCGAAACAGGTATGGCATTAGCGGGATTACAATTACAAGCTAATGCATTGGGTTTACAATGGGAAAAAGTAATCATTTCTTCCCCAGATAATTCTAATTATCGCGATTTATTTCAATTAGATTTTGCAGAGACAACAATTAATCAAATGGGCCAAACGCTTGTTGATCTCCCGAAAAATGAACACTTATCACTCGAGGGAAAGCTTATACCGACTGTTCTATTTTATACAAAATAAATATATATTTATCATGTCAGTTATCAGTTTGTCCATTTCGATTATTAGTATTATTATATATATATGTACTATAGTTAGTGTATTTCTCCTTGCTGCAATTATAGTTAATAAGCTATATGTTTCCAAGAAATACAGTAAAAGCGAAAATTTTGATCTGTATAATGATCTTTTTTCTTGGGAAACTTTTTTTATTTCAATTGGAATTGTAAATGTAATAGAAATTGTTTTACTATTTATAAGGTTTAATAATACAGTTTCTTATTATTTATTTAAAATTATCATTCTCATTATGTTTTCTGCATTTTACATGAAAATTGTTCATGTAGAGAAAATAATGAGAATTATTACCTACGAAAGGCATTATTATGCTGGTATCATTCTCTTTCCTATTATTGTGATTTTACTCATATTCAATATTCCAATTTTGTTTTTAATTATACTTTTTATCATTGCCTCTATTATTCCTTTTTTAATTTTCTTTTCGTTTTTGAAGAATAAAGAGACATTAATAAAGAATTCAATAAAAATATGCATAGGAGCTATTTTTTTTACATTTGGGTGCATTTTAACAGCTGAATATGTTAATATTTTAATCACATTTGACGAATCTCTAAGTATCTTATATGATATAATTAGTATAAGCACACCTATTTTTTTTTTACTTGGATCATTCTTGATCTATTGGAGCATTCGAGAACATCTCAGATTTTAATGGATAGATTGATGAAGCTCTACTTAAAAAGCAAAAATCCCGCAACATTTAAAATAATCTTTTGAACTTTGTATTATATTAGTAAAAATTAAATCTGGGGCTAATCATTAATATATTGAGATAAAATTATATGAGTTGGGATTATTAGGGCTGGATACCTCTTAGTAATCTCGATGAAGTGTTGGCATAATGAAATCTATGCTTAGACTTATCTAAGATGATTGATGAAAATACTGATCTGCACTGACTACGAATATAATTTTATCTCACTCTAAAGACCTAACACTTCACTGGTTGAATAAATTTTATCTTCTTTAGCATTAGCGATAAATTTGATTGCTTTTATTGATCCCTCTGCAAAACATTCTCGACTTTGAGCTTGATGTTTTAATTCAATCCTTTCTCCAGTTCCCGCATATAAAATAATATGATCACCTACAATATCCCCTCCACGAACAGAATGAATTCCAATTTCTTGTTTTGCACCAACAGTGCGTTTATTTGGGCCTCGTGTTCTCCCAAATTTAGCAATTTTTTCAAAATCAGAACCTAAAGCTTCGCTAATACTGCGCCCTAATTTTAAGGCTGTACCACTAGGGGCATCAATTTTTCGATTATGGTGAACTTCAATTATCTCGATATCCCAATCCGCTAAATATTTTGTCAATACTGAAGCTATTTTGAATAAAACATTTACTCCAGTTGCCATATTTGGTGAAAATACTGAGGGGGTGTGATTTTTAATAATCAGATCTTTAAGTTTATTAAAAAACTCGTCAGATAAAGCTGTTGTTCCAATTACACATCTGATCCCATTTTCAGCACAAATTAGGCAGTTTTTTTCTGTTGCAGGTGCAACTGTGAAATCTACTGCTACATCTGGCATTGTTTGAGGGAGAATTGCATTTAGATCTTTGACATCAGTTATTTTAATTTGATTAGGATCAAACGCACCTACAACAAATCCTAACTCTTCTCCTATTTGATCTACATCACAGGCGGCAACAACTTCAATTTCTTTATCTTCTATGGCAAGTTTACTAATTAATTTACCCATCGAACCTGTAGGACCAAAAATCAATAGTCTTATCATGAATAAAGCCTTAACATAGTGATTAGATTAAATCTAAATTTTTGAGGACACTTTTTATCTTTTTCCGATTCTCTTTTAAAGGCGGGGTTAATGGTAATCTCATTCTCCCATCCATCAAATCCATGAGATCTGCTACATATTTAACAGGTCCAGGGTTAGTTTCGACGAATAATACCTTGAATAAATCGAATAATTCTAATTGCATTTCTTTAGCTTTTTGCCAATCATTATTTAGCATAGCATTTGTAAAATCAACCATTTTTGAAGGGATTATATTTGAGGCAACACTGATAACTCCTCTTCCTCCCAATGCCATTATGTGATAGGTCAGGCTATCATCTCCACTTAAAACAATAAAATCCTCCGGAGTCGTTTTAATGATTTTTGTGATTTGATCGATATCCCCACTTGCGCATTTTACTCCTACGATATTATCTTTTGTGTATGCTAATTCTGAAATGGTTTCAGGTTCTAAATTTCTACCAGTTCTACTTGGGACATTATACAAGATTATTGGGATTGAAACAGAATCAGCAATAGCAGAAAAATGATCAATTAGGGAATGTTGTACCGGTTTGTTATAATAAGGTACAACACTTAAAATTCCGTCAACCCCCGCCTTTTCAGCATACTGGGACAACGAAATCGCTTCCTTCGTAGAATTACTACCTGCACCCGCTAAAACAAATGGACTTTTTCCACTTTTTTTGGCTTCATCAACAGCAATATCCATAGCATAATGATGCTCCTCGTGGGATAAAGTAGCACTTTCACCTGTCGTCCCCATAGTTAGTATATGACAACCATTGTCTATTTGAAACCTGATGAATTCACGATATTTAGGCTCATCTATTGAGAAATCTTCTTTAAATGGAGTTATCATCGCGGTAATTACATTTTTCAATTTATCTAGTATCGTCATGAGAATCTCTCTTTTTTGATTCTATTCTATAGATTAAGAGACTAATTAGTAAAGTTCATTTATAAGCCTTTTTACTAGCCTTTTAGTCTATGATAGGCAATTCATATTTAAAGAAAAAATTAACTGATTCTTTCTACCTACTCACCAAAAAGTTAAAAGAACTAAAATTTATATTGATGTAAAATGTCAGTCGATCTTTTAGATAAATTTCAAGGTACCCTACTAGGAGTCGCTATAGGCGATACATTAGGGCGTCCATTTGAAGCAAGACTTCGAACCAAAATCCATTCATATTTTACAGATTTCAATGAATTTATTCAAGAAAATAGGCGTATCTTTAATACTTATACTGATGACACCCAGTTAACTATCCATACCGCAAAAGCATTGATTCAAGGAAATGGATATCACACAGATAATTTTATTAGAGAATATATTAAATGGTTAGATGATCCCCCAATTGGCCCGGGTTATGGCTGTATTTCTTCAATTCAAAGATTAAAATATGGAGTTCCATGGAAAGAAGCCGCTTCAAATTCAGGAGGGAATGGCACAGCAATGAGAATTGCGCCAATCGGATTATTTTATTGTAAAGACCTTAAAGGATTAAAAACAACCTCAATTAAGTCAAGTATACTTACTCATTCTCACCCTGCAGCATCAGCAGGAGCTATTGTAATAGCTAGGGCTATCGCATTTTTAATTGATAAGAGCCCAGAAACAGGTTTTTCTATTGAAGAGTTTTTCAAAGTTCTAATTTCTTCAATTTCGGGCTCTCGAGAAGAAATCTGGGAGGAGTTCATTGTATTATTAGATAAATTAAAGGCAAATTTAGATATGCCAATTGAAGCAGGATTAATCAAATTTTCTCAAGCAGGAGTCAAATCACCATATTTTTTTGAAGAATATTTGGGTAAAGCATTTGTGCATCCTTATACAATTAGCACTGTTATTTGCTCAATTTTTATCTTTCTTAAAAGGTTAACATCATTTGAGGAGTGTATTTTCGAGCTTGCGACCGCAGGAGGAGATAGTGACACTACAGGAGCAATAGGAGGAAGTTTAGCAGGTGTTTACTTTGGATTGAAGAAAATTCCAGATGACTTAATAAAGTTGGTAAGAGGTTATAAGAAAATTTTAAAATTAGGTAATGACCTCTACAATAAGTTTGAACAAAGACTTAAAGAGAAGGATCGTATTTTGAAATGAATTTTTTTACTCTTTCTAAACATTTTTCACAGAAATCTTCTGGTTTTTCATCTGTATCTTTCAAACTCTCTGAGAAAAACATCACACAAGAATTTTGGCAATGGTTCAAATTAAGTGTGTGCCCTAACTCGTGTATTGCTTCTTTTAATATTCGTTGCTCAAAATCTTCATCAGTTTCTTGTTTTCTATATATCACACTGGAGTTTCTATAAATATCTTCTCTTAGGCGTGTTAATGAGATTAAAGCTGCGCTTCCACCTCTCCTAGCAAGACCAAATATATATTTATAGTTTTTGGAGTAAATATCCTTATTTAAAACACCTAATACTCTAAAATAATTATTTTTCTTAGCAAATTTAAGTAATTTACGAAGAATTTTAGGTGCTTTATATTTCCCTTTTTTTGAATCATATTGGGAATTAGTTAAGTTTATACTACCAGGAAGTAGCTCAACTTCTAAATTTAAATCTCCAAATTTATGCTCTAAACTCTTTTTCAAGTTAATTAAAACTGTAGTGTCAAAATCACCGACTTTCTGGAGGTAAACAACCTGTTTCATTTTGTACTAGCTGGTATACATGATTGTTAATGACGGAAAAACTTTTTTAGAATATTAATCTTTCTTATCTATACTTGAAATTAAAAGGTTAATTATTTAATTTTCAAATTATCTCTTCAATTAAAGAATTTATAAATAAAAACTTTAAAATTTAGACCCCTTTGAAAGGGAGGGTGGTCTAGCCTGGTATGATTCTTGGTTTGGGACCAAGGGGCCGGGGGTTCAATTCCCCCCTCTCCCATTTTCATGAAATTTGTTAGGTTTGTTGATAAATAAAAGACTTATTATAAATATTAATGCTAATGCTTATTGATGGAATCTTCTATTTCTAATGATTCTTCAATATTAAAAAAAACCTCAGGTATCAATTCTTGAATGGTGGAAAAAAGGGATATTATAACTCCTGGATTTTCAGAAGACACCACGTAATATTTTGTAATTTTACTCAATTTCGAAATCTTTATTCTATCTTTAAAAAATCTAAATATTTGATGGGTGCTGTCATCAAATTCTTTGCTTTTTTGTATCCACGCGACAAGCCTTCTCTTTTTATTTCCTTTTATTTTTAATTTAAATTTCATTTCAATATCATCTAATATGTATCTGAATAGTATTTTTAAGAATTACTTTAATTTTATTACAATCTATTTAAACAAGGAGTTTTTTAATTTGTGAAAAAAACTATCAGTTTGAAATTAAAAGAGGGTGTTTTATTAGTCTTTTTAACTCTGTTTTAAGAATTTAGCTAATTCTTTTTTAACTTTATCTGTTTTCTTATCTTTTATCCAATAGCGAATTTTTGAAGATCTTAAAAAAGATTGAACTTTTTCATTTAACTCAGCTAATTTCTTCCTTTCCTCATCTGATAATTGCGGAACTTCTTCTAAAATCTTTTCTTTGACTTTTTTAACTTCTTCTTCAATAATAGGGATTTCTATTGGCTCTTTTCTGTAAATTAACCTTTTCCTTAGAATTTCTTTTATACTATTAATCCAACCATTAATCCATGGGAAATTTCCCGCTTTCTTGGGATTGTTAATTACTATTTCTTTTCTTTCGACCTTGATTAAGTCATCAGGACAAGAATTTTCACACGCACCACAATAAAAACAAGCATCCTCCTTACAGGCAATTTTTCCATATTTTTTCACATCTTCTGCCTTTTCGGGGATAAAGAAAGACTCAGTAGGACATATGTTTACGCATGCCTTACACCCCTGAGGATCACACTTATGAAGCATATTTTTTTTTATGATTACTTCTCCTTTAAGAGGGGAATCAATAGTAAAGCAATCAGCAGGACAGTTCTTTTGAATCAAAAAATAATCTTCTATTTGATTTCTATCTCTTGCTGTTAAGCACAATTGACATATTTCATCATTTTTATCTTCAATGCACTTATCAAAATCAATTTTATAAAATTTGCCGATTGAGGGATATTCATTTAAATCTATTTGCCCTTCAGGTTCTATATTTTCATGAAATGCATTATTAGGACATATAACGGCGCATAACATACAATAACAGCATTTTTCATGGTCGATTATTATATTTGGATTACTATCATCTAAAATTCCTTGAGCAATGTCAGGAATAGGCCCGAGCTCAATGGCATCAGTAGGACATACTAATTTGCATAATGAACATCCTATACATCGCTTTATGTCATACGTAAGTTTCTTGTTGACATTTTGATACTTCCATTTAAGGATTAATTGATCTGGGGTAATCTCTATATCTTTTTCGATTTCTTCATCTTCTGCTTCAATATTTTTATCTTGAGATGTTTTTGAAATTTTAGATAATCAACTCATCCAATAAAATAAAATTATTATTCCCTATTTTCATGAAAAGGTTTAGTTAAAAAAAAATTTACTATGATATTTTTTAATTATATAAATTATAAGCATAGTGAGTTAGTAATCAGGTATTTTTCTACTGATAAAGCTTTGAGATAAGAGTTTTTTAGGGCAATTACATCAAGTATGCATAACCTAGCACAAAATTGTTCCAAAAATTTTATCATTTCTAATGAATATCTTAAGAAAGATATGAACTAGGATATTTCCTTATGGATTTTTATTATGGAGTTAAATAATATGAAGAGATAGTCTCTCTTATTCCCATGACGAATGCCTTAAAATTGCGTTCGTTGGACATACATCTTGGCAAGCCATACAATCAGTACACTCCCCAATATTATCCGCTATTACTTTCCCATCTACTAATTCATAGACTTCAGCAGGACATACATTAACACAATCCTCAGCCCCTATACACCTGTCTAAATCAATTTCAACCCAATAATCTCCTTCTTCCCATCTTTTTATATTAGTCATATTAATCCCTTTCTTTTCTATGATAGGTCCATGTTTTTGCTAATATTAACTTAACTATTTTAGATTTAAAGTAATAAGTTAGAAGTTTCGATTAATGAAGATTATAGGCACAAGTTAAAGTTTATTAACAAAAAACCTCGAAAAAACAGCATAGATTTATTTTCACTCATTCGGGATAACGATCTAAACTTCTAACAATCTTTCAAATAAAATATATTCAGTATTAAAATATTGAAAAATCCACTCTTCAAAGTTGATCTTAATTAGGAATAGAGTTCATCACTCTCTTGATCAATTGGAATATACTCGATTGGAATTCCGTCATGTTGAAGATCAGGTGGAGCGTATATAAAGCGTAAATTGGGAAAGAAAGTACCAATACCATTTCTAGCTAAAGTAATTGCAGGATGATCAGCATCCTGGAATATTGCTTCACTGATTCTCATTGTAATTTCCCTACAATTTCGTTCATTTAAACAACCTAAAGAATGAATATATTCATGTAAAAGAATATGATATGTGTAAGCCCATACAATTTCATAAGGTTGTTGAGTGAGAAGAATTTTCAGGGGTGTTTTATTCATAACAATGTCTGTTCCAGGAGAGAAATGCATCCCTCCAATGAACGCTCCTTGGTACATACCCATTTCAACTAATCCTAAGCTAAGACCTGCTCTTTTACGGCCTGTTATCTTCCGAACATCTCTTTTTACTTTTTCGAAAATATCAGGAATAATTTTCTTTAGGTCCTCGAGATTTATAATATTCACCTCTTTAGGGGATGACTATTCTGGTTATATATCAAAAAACCAATCGTCTTCATCTTCTCTGAGAATATCCAACATATTAGTCAAATCTCTTAACAAATGTCTAATGTTGACTTTTGTCATGTCTCTTCGAATTGGTCCCATTTCTGAGAAAAACATGTCATCTAGTAACGAATCGATATTTATTCTATTAAAATATTTTGTTGTGTTGTAAAAAAGCGTATAAAAGATTTCCTTTTCCAAATTCGGCTGCTCTTTATTTTGAAGATGGGGATCGTATAGTTCCTTCATTATATTCTTCAACTCGACGATAAAACATTCTTTATTGTGTAGCAGGGTATTTCTTTTATCTTCTAGGGAGCTGATGTCTTGTTCAATTTCCTTTATTCTTTCCCCTAAAAATCTAAGTTTTTTATTAGGGGCTCGTATTTTTTGATAATCAACGTGACATCCTGTATCTTTGAGTTCTAATGTATCATTAAAATTATCTTTCTGGGAAACATTGTACTTTATATTATAATAGTCAGGTGTAACGTCAATTCTAAGGGAGAGATTGCTCTTAATTCTATATTTAATATTTCTAGGATCCTCTCCGAAGCTCTCTATAATGCCATAATCAGAGAGCATTTTAAGTTGTGAGTGAATAGCTTGCCGAGAGATTTTCCTCCCGAATGAACCTGCTAATTCCGAAGCACCCAAAGGCACTTTAGCTAATTTAGAAAGAATAATTCTTCGAGTAGGGTTCCCTAATATCTCGAGTAAATTATCCAAACTCATGAATAATTGCTTCTCATCTTCTTCTAATTCCAATCAAATCACTCCTTTATTTACAGCTTTTTTAATAATTAAAAAATAATTTTAACGATATAATTCTTCTGAAGGTTCTTGCGAGTATCTCTCATGAGATACTCGGGCTTTTTCTGCAGATTTTAATATCTTAGCAAATGCTTCTCGAAATTCATCTTTTGATATTTTGACCTTTTTAACGGAAGTAGCATCCTTAGTATTAATATTTGTATCTATTACTGCTTTACGAATGGTTAAAAGTGTCGCTTCTTCACAAATTGCTTGAATATCTGCTCCAGTATAGTCTTCTAAATCTTGAGACATTTGATCAATGTCAACATCAGATGCCAATGGTTTGTTCCTAAGATGAATTTTAAAGATCTCAACCCGTGCTTCCTTATTTGGCATTGGGATCTCAATATGTCGTCCAAATCTTCCCGAACGTAACAATGCAGGATCAAGCATATCTGGTCTATTTGTAGCTGCAAGTAAGATCACATTTTTTAGTCCTTCTAAACCATCCATTTCTGTTAATAATTGCGAGACAACTTGTTCTGTTACTTGAGAGCTAGCAAATCTTCCCCTCATCCCTGCAATCGCATCAATTTCATCGAAGAATATAATGCAAGGTGATGCTGCTCGTGCTTTTCGAAAAGTTTCTCTTACTGCTTTTTCGCTTTCTCCGACCCACTTTGATAAGAATTCTGGTCCTTTTACGGATATAAAATTTACCTCACTTTCATGAGCTAAAGCTTTTGCTAATAAGGTTTTTCCGGTCCCCGGTGCTCCAAATAACAATATCCCATTAGGAGGTTTTGAGTTCAAATGAGTATATATCTCAGGATACTTTAATGGCCATTCAATAACCTCTCTCAATTGTTGTTTGGCTTCTTCTAATCCCCCAATATCTTCCCAGGTTTCAGAAGGTTGGATAATTAGGACTTCTCTTAAAGCCGAAGGTTCAATACTATTCAATGCTGATTCAAAATTTTTCATAAATATTTGAAGATCCATTAAAATTTCGGGAGGAATTGGCTTATCTAAATCAATCTTTGGTAGAATCTCTCTTATTGCTAACATAGCAGCTTCTTTGGCTAAAGCTTCGACATCGGCACCGACAAATCCATGCGTCTTTTCTGCAATGAGTCGGAGATCAACATCGTTATGTAAAGGCATTCCACGTGTATGAATTAATAATATCTCATATCTTCCATCCGTGTCGGGAACACCGATTTCTATTTCTCTGTCAAATCTTCCAGGACGTCGAAGTGCGGGGTCAATATCATTCACCCGGTTTGTAGCACCAATAACAATGATTTCACCTCTTCCCTCTAATCCATCTAATAATGAAAGCAATTGGGCTACCACTCTTCTTTCAACTTCACCAGTAACCTCACCTCTTTTAGGAGCAATAGAATCGAGTTCGTCTATAAAGATTATAGATGGAGCCATTTCTTTGGCTTCTTCAAATAATTTTCTAAGGTTTTCCTCACTTTGACCATAAAATTTACTCATAATTTCTGGGCCACTAATAGTTATAAAATGAGCTTCTGTCTCATAAGCAACAGCTCTCGCAAGTAGGGTTTTTCCTGTGCCAGGGGGTCCATGAAGTAAAACTCCTTTAGGGGGATCTATGCCTATACGTTTAAATAATTCGGGATGTCTAATAGGTAATTCAATCATTTCACGGATTTTCTGAATCTCTTCTTCTAAACCGCCTATATCTTCATAAGTTACTCTTCTACTCTCTATTTCTAATAATTCTTTATGAGTTTTTTCCGATATCGTAATTTTAGTATCTAATTGAATTTGAACTGCATCTGTTCTGGGAGAAAAATCAATGACAATAAAATCAATCCGTCTTCCCATCGCATTAAAACTTAAAATATCACCTTTCGTAATGACACGATTTTCTAGCATTCTCACTAATTGTTCAGATTTACGTAAAATGACCGATTCTTCTACTCCTGCAAACGTTACTCGATCCGCCAAACTTGCTTCTATTTTCCGGATTTCTACAATATCATCTAAAGACGCACCTAAATTTCTCCTTAATGAACTATCTATTCTAATTGATTTCGAACCACGGTCTTCATTTTTTCCAGGATACAATAATGCTGCGGTTTTTTTTCCTGACATAGGATGGGTAATTTCAATGACATCACCTGTTTTAAGATTTAATTGGTCATTTATATCGGGATCAATTCTTATTACGCCTCTCCCAGCATCTCCCTTGTAAGCATCTCCAATTCTTACTTTCATTCTTTCTCCTTTAAACTCACGAGTTACGCCACTCATATTTCTATCTTTACTCCTTTTTCTAACATAAACTTTTTTTCAATTATATATTGGTAAAAATTATTATTTATTTTCTTTCCTCACCTTAATAATGGCTAAACCATTAATTACTTCAATTTCACAATCGTTCTGCGTGGATTTAAAAGGTAGTTGAATTGACTTCCTATACTTACGATTTTTTTTCTCAGCATTAAACACTAACTTTCTTCCATTATCTTGAAGTCTAATATTAACATCATCTTTACTCATTCCAGGAATCTCAATTAAAATTTCTGAACCGGTCTCATTATCGCAAATTTCTGTGTAAGGTTCAAGAAAGGCGCCTATATCATCAGATTCATCAACCTGAGAAAAATCTAATGAAAGTTTAGACGCATCAATTTCATTGTTAGATTTTGAATTATATACATTCTTTAATTTTCTGACTTTGGATAGATCAACATCCTTCAAATATTCTCGAATTTTTTTATTATCTAAATCGCCCTCAATTTTTATTTCTGGTTTATCCATACCAGTCTCAAAATGATAAGTTACCTTAAAACCTTTAACTTTCTTATCATCGGGTATTTGACCCAACCTTATATCAGATTCTGGAATAAATAAAAAATCTACATCAAAAATATCTGAATCTAATTTAAAATATTCCTTAATTTTTTTAATAATATCATCAAAATCATCATTCATCATTTACCACCTTTAGTTTTGAAGGTTTTTAGTCAGTCAATCGGTACTTGACAATTCGTTAATTTACGTTTAAAATATACTATACGACCTATAAAAACTTATCGTTTCTGAAAAATAAGGGGAAGAAGCATTTACGGCTAATTTCGCTAAGGAGAGTAATATTTCTTTAACAATTTATTGACTATATCTTCATCTAAATCAAAGAGCTGAAAAAATAATGCATCTATTGCAATTTTAATCTCTTTTTCATTTTTCTTTTTTATTGATTTAAGAGCATTTTGTAGAAATTGAAGGTTGAGTGATGAGAAATTAGATTCTAGTCTGATTATATTACTCAAATTACTTTCTATACCGTTTTGGTTTGGATGGTGTGAATTGTTTACTAGGAAAGAAGTCAGTAATTTAATAAATTCGATAATTGCTATCTTTTCTTTAGTTTTAAAGCATTTAAAATCTGGTATTGGTAATCCCTGTTCAAGTTTAGTTTTACTTCTTTTTATCTCAATGTTTTTAGCTTTATAGAGGAAAAAAACAAGTTTCGAATTTAAATAAGCTAAAATAAATAAATAATCTAGATAGCTATTCTCTAGATTCTTTGGCCAGAGAAAGTAGGTATCTGATGTGGCATAGTAGGATTTATTAGCATAGCCAAAAATATTTTTGTCTGAAATAAATTTAAAAAATATTTTTTGAGAATTGTCATAAAAAGGTTCGAGATCTCTTATTTGTTGTTTACTTTCATTATCAATTGTTTTTATAAAAGAACCTCTTCTTGGAAAATAAAGATCATTCGGATTTTCTTTTGCATTTAGTAATATAGCTTTTAATTCTGGTTCGAATTGTTTAATAAAACTCGTAAGCACAGGGTATTTCTCCTCTAATATTTCATTTCTTACTTCATGAGTAAGATCCTGAAACTGATTTTTATTGAAATAGACGGCATACCCTGTATAGGATTCGTTATCGAATCCAAAAGAGCGAATTGATTTACTTTTATATACTTTTTTAAGCCTTGTTTTTTCAATTTCATTGAGTTTCATAAATTTTCCATTCACTTGAATATAGAAATCGTCGTTCTGCACTTTAATTTGTTTTCCTTCTTTCAATATAAAAATATTGTCATTTATTAAAATCAACCCATTACGTATAATAAAGAAATCTTTTAATCTCAGCACAAGTTCGTTAGTTTTACAATAATTCTCTATTTTGTCTACAACATTTTTAATTTCATTGGAATAAAGCAGATTCCAGTTACCATCATGGCTTAGATCAGAGTTTGTCAAAGCTGAAGTGTATTGTAGTATCTTTTTTGATGATTTTTTTAGTAGCATATTTTTAAAGATTTCCTTTGTATATAACTCAGCGCTTTGAATTGAGCCGTTTTCTCTCAAAACTTGAACAATATGAATATCTTTATTGTTCCCATTAATTTTTTCTTCTTCTGTCTTTTTTTGTAATACAATGATGCAGTTGTGTTGCCCTCTGGCCCCTTTAAATAGCTTCATTGGTGATAAATCTACGTATTGAAGTAAATAACACTCGTTTAATATATGTGGTTTCAGTAACTTTATTCCTGTTTTTTGAGATTTGGTAATCCAATAATTTGTAGTAATATAAGAGAGAAGACCACCAGGATTTAATTTATCGATTCCTAAGTGAATGAAGTAATAGAACAAATCCATATTTCCTACGAAATATTTAGTACAAATGGGAAATTTTTTTACATATTCTTGGAAAAGCTGAGCATTGTAGTTTTGACCCAAATAAGGTGGATTACCAATTATGAGATCGAATTTCTCAGTTGTATCCGAGCCCAAAAAATTGGTAAACTTAATTTTTACTGTTGGATATCGGTCTAAAAGAAATTCTTTAAGGTTAAGGTCCATTTCATAAGCGGAAATATTAGAAAATTTGTTATCTAAAAGATATTTTAAAAATACACCCTTTCCTGCAGATGGTTCTAATACATTTAAGCCGTGTGAATTATTCTTATCATTTAGAAAGTTAAGGATATTCTTTACCATAAATTCTGCGATAAAATCTGGAGTAAAAACCTGTCCAATCTTGCCATCATCGCGAATGTTATTATTTTTTACAACCATCTGATCTTAATATTAATTTAAAGCTCTATAAAATTGATGGTTGCTTGTATTATTCATAAATTTAATATAAAAATTAGTAAAAAAAGAATACGATTTTTTTCTTTTAGTCATGATGGTGGTCATGATGGTCATGGTGTTCCATTTTAATATTAACTGGTTTTAAATTGCCGATTGCCCAGCCAGTAACTTCATTAAGAGAGGGGTGTATTACCATTGATCTATATATAGGCATAAATGAACCCGCTTCTGGGCAAGCTGAAGCTAATTTGGGAATATTATTTTCTTCCATAGGTTCAGGTAAAGCACAAGTAAATCCTGAATTCATCAAGTATACAAAGGGTTGGACTAGGATGGCAGCATGAGGACCTATTACATGAGCACCCAAAATTCGATAAGATTTGTCAACAATCAACTTAACAAATCCATTATCTTCATCATTATTTTCATATCCCATTGCAAATCCTTTCGCTATCGTGGAGTATTTTTTTATTGCCACAAAAATCTCATGTCCCTTTTCAATTGCTTCTGATTGAGTCATACCTACATGTCCTACTTGAGGGTATGTGAAGATAGCCCAAGGAACAGATGAATAATCAGTAGATCTTTTTTGATCTTTTGGACCAAAAATATTATTAACACAGATTTCGGATTCATAATTTGCTTTATGTCGAAATTGATAAAGTCCATTAGCATCCCCAATACACCATATGTTTTTCATACTAGTTTCCAGGAATTTATTGGTTTTTATCCAACCCTTTTCATCGATCTCAACCCCGGTTTTCTCAACCTTCAATAAGTCTGCGTTAGAACGTCTACCGGCAGCAACAAGGATTTCTTCAGCAGATACTTCAACTTCTTTGCCAGTATTCATATTTTGAGCAATAATAGTCTTATTTTTCTTTTTCCCTTTCGCTTTAATTGCTTTGTGATTCGTAAGAACAGTCATGTGCTTCTTAAAATTCTGTTCTAAGAATTGACTGATTTCTGGCTCTTCGGTTGTTACCAAACGCGGTAACATTTCTAGTACTGTAACTTCAGTTCCCATAGCAGAGAAAATATGAGCAAACTCAGCTGCTATTACTCCACCACCAATTATTATAAGGCTTTCCCAAGGTTGTTTTGGAAATTTATCACCAAAAAAACTTTTATTAGTAACATACCCCACCTCTTCTAATCCTTCAATAGGTGGTATAAAAGAGCGAGCCCCCGATGCTATAACGAATTTTTCCCCTTTGAATCTCCCAAGTGTCTCTTTTCCACTAACAGATCTCACTTCCATTTCATATTCTCCCACAAATTCTCCAATTCCTCTGTACATTTTTAAATTTGGGACGTGAGACAATCCCTCTTCAATCTCTTTGCTCTCATCAATCTGAGACCACATTCGTTCTGCAATTAAATCCCAATCAATTTTTTCAATAGCAAAATGAATTCCTACCTTCCTTGCATGTTGTGCTTCCCGAATTAAATCGGCAGGATGAACTAAAACTTTTGAAGGAATACAACCTCGGGTTAAACATGTAGCACCTAGTTTTGTATCTTCAACAAGTGCACATTTCAAATCTGATTGAAGCCCCACATTCAAGACATTTAATCCCGCCCCACTTCCTATAACTACGAAATCATAAGGTTCCATAATTTCATTTCTATCTATATCCCTTTTAAAGTTTTTATTAATTTTTTAATCGATCTTTTATTTATCTGAATGCATTCATTCTAAAGACTAAAATTTCGGTTATTGTTCTCTATCTTATTCTATTTTTTATAAAATACAAAACTAAAAATCCTGGTTTTAATTTCCATAATTACTACTCAAAAGAGTCAGTACTACTTTGCATACTGTTAAATTTAACTCTGAAGTAAATCTAATTAAAGATGTACACCAGATTAAAATAGATGTCCCTTGGGCAGTAAGATATGTTTCTCTTTACCTCTTCAAGGTTAAAGACAAATTAGTTCTTTTCGATTCGGGATTGGATATGGCGAATTGGAGCAAACTGTTTTTCTTAGCTTTGAAAGATCTTAACTTAAGTGTTCAAGATATTGATTACTGCTTCATTTCTCACAATCATTCTGATCATGTGGGATTAGTAGGAATATTAAAACAAAAAAATCCAGATTTGAAAATTTTAATGCATGAAATCACTTTTGAAACACTTAAGTGGGAAAATCAACAGGAAAATTTACAGGATTTAGAAGATGAAGCTAAAAAAGTAGCGTTCCAAATGATAAGATATGGACTTACTGAAAAACAAGCGGAAAGAGTAGTACAATTTTTTAGTTTTTGGCCTCAACTTCGCAAGTTTCATCCTCCAGATACAATCTTAAAGGATGGTGATAGAATCTTAGAAGATTTAGAAGTTATTTGGACGCCTGGCCATAGTTTTGGTCATATATGTCTTTTTGATTCAAATAGAAAGTATCTCTTCTCAGGAGATCACATATTATCAAGAATAACACCTCATATTGGAAATTATATAATACCTAAAGTTCTCACAGAACGATATAAAGAGTATGATTTCAATAATATATTAAAATATTATCTTAATTCTTTGGATAGAATTGATAAACTAAATCCAACAATAATTTTCCCTGCACACCAAGAAATTATATATGATCCTCATAAACGGATTACAGAAATTGAAGAACATCATAAAAATAGGTTAAAAGAAATATCAAATGTTATTAATAATAATCCTTTAACACCCGCACGAATCTCTCAAATTCATTTCGGAGATTTAGATGATATGAATTCGTTTTTAGCTTTAAGCGAGGTTCTTGGACACTTGTTTTATCTAGAGGATAAGGGATTAGTAAAATCTGTTGAAAAAAATGGTAAAATTTTATACTACAGCTAGTTTTAGATATTATTGTTGAACTATGATATTTAGCTGGATTTCCCAAAGAAAATGAAGAAAATTGTATAAATTTTGAAAACTTTACAAGATCCTAAGTCCATAAGGAATTATCTTAAAGTTTGTTGCTATTAGTTTAATTTTAAAAAAAGAAAAAGAAAATATAAATAATTTATTCAGATTTGGATTCAATTCCAAATGACATTTGTTCAATTAGAAGATCTCTTATTCTAGGGGTAATAGGACGTCCTTTCTTATGAATAGCTCGCCCTATCACGGCTTCAGCCGCTTCTAACACCATTTCCGAGAGAGTTGGATGACTATGTATTGTAGCAGTAATGTCTTCAATAGTTAATCCGTTCTGCATAGCTAGAGTAATCTCCGCAATCAACTCAGAGGCTCCATCACCTATGCATGAAGCACCCACTATTTGAAGTGTATGTTTATCTGCTATAATTATTAATAATCCTTCCTCACCCATACATTTAGCTTTTCCTAAAGAAGAATAAGGGAATTGCCCAATTAATACATCTATCCCCAAATCTTTGGCTTGTTTTCTTTTAAGCCCGACAGAACCTATATTTGGGCTTGTAAAAATAGTCGAAGGAACAACCCTATAATTAGTTCTCCGTGAAGGAATATTAAATTGCTTGAGGCTTGATAAAGCGTTAGCTACAGCGATATCACCTTCATAACTTGCAACGTGGGCAAGCATAATTCCCCCATTTACATCGCCAATTGCATATATTCCATTAACGGTTGTTTCTAGTGTTCCAGGATCAACCTCAATAGCCCCTCTTCGCGTAAGTATTCCTAACTCTTCTAAACCTAAGTTATTGGATACTTTATTTCTACCAATCGAGATAAGACAATATTCTGTTTCATAAACATTTTTTTCTGCACTCTCAATTTGATCAATTGGAATAGAAGCAGAACATGTTGTAGCCCGCACACCCGAGCCTGTATTTACAACAGATAACACATTTTGGGAAGTATGGATCGTAATACCCATCGAGTCAAACTTTTTTTGAAGTTGTTTAACAATTAATGGCTCTTCTGTTGCTATTGGGGAGGGGAGGTATTCTAAAAGGGTAACTTTGCTTCCAAAACTCGTAAAAATGTCAGCAAACTCACATCCAATAACTCCTGCTCCAATAATTAGTAGCGACTCTGGAACTGTCTTAAAATCAGGATCCAAAATATCATCGCTAGTTAAAATTCTCTCATGATCAACATTAAAATTAGGAAAAATGGATGGTGTTGAGCCTGTAGCAATAATTACTCGTTGTGCATGAATCATTTCATTATTTTTCATTCCCTGAATTAACACATCAAATCCATCTGTAGCAGTTCCTCCAAGAATTTTACCCTCCCCTATGAAAACATCATTTTTCCAAGTTTTTTGAAGAGAAGCAATACCAGTACCTAATTCGGTCACAATTTTATTTTTACGCTCAACTACTTTAGAAAAATCAGCACTATAATCATTAACTGAAATTCCAAATGATTCAGCATCATCAATCTTTTCCATAAAATGGGCAGAAGCGAGCAATGCTTTTGTGGGTATACATCCTCTATTTAAACATGTACCACCTAACTTATTTTTTTCTATTAAAGCAACTTTAGCTCCATATTGAGCAGCTCTAATGGCAGCATGGTACCCTCCTGGACCTGCCCCAATAATCGCTATATCATATTGCTTCTTTAGGACCTCTTCTTTCGGCATTCTCATACCCCACAATCTATTAGTTTAAATAAATTAAAAATTAATTTATACCAAAAATTTTGATTTCTGAATGAAAATAATATTCGATTTAACATCATGTTTCTTCAATTGCCCCATGATTCCGACTAACGTATTTTCTTCACCAATATGTACAAAAGTCAGATTTCTACTATCACGACCTTCAATAACCTTTAAAATTTTTTCAACTATTGATTCTACTCGTATCTGTTGATTTATATAGAAGTTTAATTCCCTCAACTCATTTGAATAATATTCAATCAAATAGCTTAACTCTTGAGCACCTGGAGTATTTTTGTCTTTTAATAATTCATAAGACGCCTTTAATTCATTATATTTATTTTTCATCTCACTAATTTGTCCTAAAAAATGACCTTTGACATAGTGTGGTAATTCAACTGAAAAGAATGGAATCTCATATTCCTTTAAGACTTTAGCTAAATAAGTTTCGTTGAATTCTCTTAAGGTTGTATATCCCAAATCTATTGTAGCAAAGCTAACTGGTATCTCTTTAAATTTTTCAATTAAATTGTTAACATTTTCGCCAGAAACTTCATCCTCCGTATCTCTTAATAAATATACGGAAAAATTATCGTCCATTAAAGTTTCAAACATTATACTATTCATTATCATCCCTTTTTTTGTGATTTTTTTTTTATTATTTTTTGTTTGGAAACGATCAGTTCTTGATCTATCTCATTAATTGGAGTATGCACTTTCGTCAGATTGAGCACCCGATTCTTAAATGAAAGTATCTCGGAAGTAAAACGACCTATGTAATCCGGAAAAACTGACTATTTCCAATAAATGTAAGTAAAATATTGTATATAAATGTTTCGATCTTCATACATCAATATGAAGAGAACGAAAATATACGTGATTGAAACTGATCATTAAAATTTAAGAAAAAGCAAATTTCAATTAATGATACCTAATTATGTTTAATCATTATGCTTAATATGATGCACTTTTATTATAGTAGAGATTCAAACTATGAAAATCCAAATATATTTCAGACTTTACATGAAAAAATTAGAATATACCAGAAATGATTATAATTGAAATTCATATTTAATAATTTTAAAACCGCTATGTTCTAAATCTTTAGGAATTTTTAAAATAGTTTTATTCAAGATTTTGTTTAAAATTTTAAGGAATTGGAATTGATAAAGTTCCTCTTTAAAAATTTAAAGTCTTTTTTTTCAAAGTTTTTTGTAAAGATTTAAAACCTATCATACAAATTATTACAATTGCCTAATTCCAATTTTTAAATTAATAAAAAAAAGAGGGAAGATTGAAAAATGATATTTATGGTAACTCAATGGACCCCATACGACAAAACGAATGAATGGCTTGAGACATTTAAACAAGTACAAGGGAAAATTCCATCCATCATAAAAAAATGGCAAACATTTGCTGTTGCCGATGAAGATCGAGGCATTAAAGGATACAATCTCATTATGGTCGAAAAAGGAAACGCAGATGAAGCTATGATTGAGATTTCTAAAATAATTGCTCCATTTTGGAAAATTGAGGGTTTTGCGATGAAAACTGAAGCAATTTTTTCAATGAAAGACGCCTTAAAGGTAATCGGGGCAAGTCTTTAATTATCAAACTAATTTTTTTTTTTTTTATGATTAATCTTTTAAAATTTATATAAATTAGATAAAAATTGAAAATTTATCTAACAATTTGTACCCCTTTATCAAAATCCTTTGGGAGTTGTATGATATTTTTATTAAGAGTTATGTCTAAGGTTTTAAGAGATTGAAGAGAGCTTATCGATTCAGGAAGACTTGATAGTTTATTACCCCTCAAGTTGAGTTCTTCTAAAGATATTAATGAATCAATCCATTCGGGAAGGTATGTGATATCATTCCAACTTAAATCAAGAATTTTAAGAGAAGTTAAGTTCTTGAATGGTTCAGGTAAGGTTGATATATGATTATTAGGCAAAATTAAAGCCTCTAAAGAATCAAATGAACCAATTGACTCAGGTATTGACTTAATATCACTGTCATATAGATTTAATTCGGAAATTGGTGGTAAATAAACAATCCACTCTTCTATATTTGATAAAGATTTATTTCCACCAAGACTTAATTTTTTTAGAGATCGTAAATTGCGTACCCATTTTGGAACACTTTTTAAATTATTCAATCCTAATTTCAATTTTTCTAGTGAGTAAAGTTCTTTCAATGATGATGGTAATGTGTTTAATTGATTCCCATGTAAATTTAAAACTTCAAGAGAAGATAAATTACTTATTGAAGGTGGTAGGTTTGATAATTTGTTGTGTTTTAAATCTAAGGTCTTCAAATTTTTTAATGCCCCAATAGAATGAGGAATTAATGTTAATTGGTTGTATCTCAAGTTTAAATATTCTAAAGATTGCATGCCCTCAAACTGATCTGGTAATATGCTTATATTATTATGGCTTAAATCTAAATATGCAATGGAATTTAAAGAGAAGATAGATTCAGGAAATTTACCTATTTTATTGCTTTTTAATTTAAGCCTTTTAAGATTGTTTATTACTTCAATCAATTCAGAGAGATGTTTTAAAATCTTCCATCCAAAAGTCTTATTACTGACGAATGAAAGATCTAATTCTTCTACTAAACCATTTTCTATTTGGTAATTAAATTCTTTTAAAGTATCTTTTAAATGATTTATAACGATGTAATTATTAAGGATTTCTGCCAGATTTTTGCTTTTGAGATTTTGAATTTTTCCAGTTTTAAGCAGTGATTTCAAGTTTTTTATAAATTTATAATCATCAATTTTTTTTATTTTATTAAATAAGACGCGTATAGCTTTGAGATTGTCTGACTCTTGGATAATTGAAACAATAATAACCAATAATTGCCATGATTTTTCATGATCCAAAGCCCATTTTAAAGGAGGTAAAGCATCCTCCTTGAACAAAATTTTTAAACCACGAGCACTAAGTTCTCTTATTTCCGGGTTTGGATCTGATACTAATAGGTCTTCCAAAACAGAAAAGACCTTATCATTCTTAACACCGATTCTTAATAAATTTTCAATGCATTCTTCCCTAGTTTCAATTAAATCATTATTTCCAATTAAATAAATTAGTAAATCTACAGCTGTTAATTTATCAATTTCTCCCTTTTCTAGATCTTCATAGATTTTTTTAGGATTAAAAGCCATAAGTTTATCTGATTTTACTAATAAAAAATATAAAAAAATTTAGTTTAATTTATTTTAACTTAGCAATTTCCATTATTGCATTAGCAATCGTTTCTGGTTCTATTTCTTCAATAAAATGTCCAGCATCTTCGAAAACTTTAATGTGCCCTTTAAGTTGAGGAAGATGTTCAACCCATTGCTGCATTACTTCATCTTTCGCCGAAGGATCCCATTTTCCTAAAACAGCACGAATACCAATATTTTGTCCCTCAGGACCCCAATAAGCACTAATGTTTTTCTGTATAAAGCGATAAAAGGGAGACGTATCACGTTCGCCTATGAGTGGTTCTTTATATATATTTCCATGACCCCATACCGGTGTTTGAAGTACTAGACGTTTGGAGCTCATTATATTTTTATCTGATTGAAATTGCTCTCTAAAAAATCTTTGAACGGGTGTTTCAGTTTCTGAAAAACGGCCTGTCTCTCTCGAACTCGCTAGCATTTGAGGTAACGCAGAAATTAGTTCTTGAGGATCTTCAGGATTATAAAAAATAGCAAAGGATGCAAAAGCACCCCACAAATTGTTTGGGATTACATTTGGTGTATTAGCCCATGAAAATTGTTTTAATGGATAATTCTCATAGGTCATACCAGATTTAGGAAACGGAAAAACTGTACTATTTAAGATAACAAGATTAGTTACTCTCTCAGGCTCCTTTAAAAAGGCTCCAATCCCAATGGGCCCTCCCCAATCATGAATAATGAGGGTCACATTCTTTAGATCAAGGTGTTTTATTAGTTGATATAAATTATCTGCATGATCCATACAAACCATTTCAAAGGAGGCTTGATCAGACAAACCAAAACCAATATGGTCCATTGCTATGATCCTGAAAGGCTTATCGGCAGTTTTAATAATATGATCTATAACATTTCGATAGGTATATGAAGATTCAGGATTCCCATGTACAAAAACGATTACATCCTCAGCGATACCCTCTCCGTGAGTACTATCTCTGAAGAACATTTTTTTCCCCACGTCGTTCCCCTCTGAAATTTCAAACCAATAACCACATTTTGTTGGGTAATAATCGGACGGAATGTTAGTAACTGGTGTATTACTTGGGATGGATTTTGAATTTGATTTTATGACTATTATAATCACCCATTCTAGTTCAGATAAATAAAAAGAAGTTAGAAGCCCCCGTAGCTCTGTCCTCTTATGTTGTTTAAGACTATATCATCCAATTCACTTAGTTTCTTTGTGGATTTAACCCTATACTTATAGCTTAAGTACTTGTTTATGAGTTTGTATTTGAAATTACTCCTTTTCATATCTTTTCGGACTTTTTTTGGAATATTATTAGGATATTTAGTAATATATGGAATATCGTCATCTTTTATTGATTTGTCCTTATTGTAAAGATATATTTTAGCAGGTTCCTCTCTAGGTCTTCGACCAAATGGATCAAATAGGTGTTTCATCTTGAATTTCACTGCACTTTGTTCAATACTTCGGCTAATCAATTCCATCATTGGTGTCGGTTCACCAATAAGATCCCTAAATCTTTCATCTGCTTTTTGAACTCTTCTCCTCACAACTCCATTAGGTGCAAAACGATCCATAGCTCCTAGCATACTCCAGTTTATAGCAGAAGTACGTTTAAATACTTCAGATCTATGTTCTTGTAATAATGGATTATCAGAATTCATGCAATATTCATATCCGTTAAGCGTAACTTCAAGCCTTCTTAACATTGATGGACCCCACGTTCGATACATTAAGTCATACCCATATTCTGTGAAATTCAATGTTTCATGGGTTTCTAAATTTATATTTTTTT
>JBHLRJ010000045.1:0-27898 GCA_048882645.1 Candidatus Thorarchaeota archaeon | reverse complement strand
CATCTGGTAAATGGGCAGAAGGCGCAACAGAATTTATAATTTTGGCCACCACTCGGCCAGAAACTTTGTTAGGGGATACTGCAGTAGCCATTGTGCCAAACCATCCTACTTTCTCTAAATTTAA
Organism: Candidatus Thorarchaeota archaeon; assembly: GCA_048882645.1. Lineage (GTDB taxonomy): Archaea > Asgardarchaeota > Lokiarchaeia > Sigyniarchaeales > SOKP01 > Loki-b32. Next base: position 27,774 of record JBHLRJ010000045.1, on the reverse strand, counting down.
AGGTCGAACTGCAGTATTACCCGTACTTGGTCGAGAAATCCCTATCTTCGAGGATCCATATGTTGATCCCGATTTCGGAACTGGAGCCTTAAAAATAACTCCCGCTCATGATCCTAATGACTACGAAATAGGGATTAAATATGGTTTAGAAGCAATCACAGTTATAGACGAAACAGGAAAAATGGTCCCAGAATATTCAGGAAAATATGCTAACTTGGATCGTTTCATATGTAGAGAAGAGATTGTCAAAGATTTAGAAAAAGAGGGCTTAATAGAAAAAATTGAACCCTATACTCACTCGATAGCCCATTGTCAAAGATGCAATTCGATTGTTGAGCCAAGAATTTCGACACAGTGGTTTGTAAGAACTAGAACCCTTGCTAGAGAAGCTATCGATGCAGTAAAAAGTGGAATCACAAGGATGATACCGGAAAGAGAAGAATCACGGTTTTTTTTGTGGATGGAGAATATAAGAGATTGGTGTATCAGTCGTCAGTTATGGTGGGGACATCGAATTCCAGTTTGGTATTGCGTAAATGGGCATGAAATCTGTGAGATGAACGAACCAACACAGTGTCCTACTTGTGAAGATAAAAATTTAAAACAAGACGAAGATGTGTTAGATACTTGGTTTTCCTCGGGTTTATGGCCATTTGCTACCTTAGGTTGGCCAAATATAGAAGATAAAGATTTTAAAAGATACTTTCCAAATGATATGAGAGAAACAGCTTATGATATTTTATTTTTTTGGGTTGCCCGAGAGATGATGTTAGGATTAGAATTAACTAAACGATCGCCTTATAGTATGTGTTATTTTCATGGGATTATTCGTGATGAACAAGGTCAGAAAATTAGTAAATCCATGGAAAACATTGAAGAGTATGATCCACTAAATATAATTGAAAAATATGGAGCTGATCCTATACGCTTTACATTTATTGCAAATATGATTCCGGGTAAAGACTTGAATCTTGGAGAAGGGCTACTTAGAGCTTCAAAGAACTTTTGCAATAAAATCTGGCAAGCAACAAATTATATTTTAGGTAACATAGATAAAATAGAAAAGATATCAAGGTTTTCTTCTTCTAAACCTATGCAAAAGCTTAAGATTGGAGACTTTTGGATTCTTTCCAGGTTAAACAAAATGGTTAAAGAAGTTAACAATTACTATGAAGGATATGATTATTTGAATGCTGCTCGATCAATTCGATCATTTTTTTGGAATGAGTTTTGTGATTGGTATATAGAAATATCTAAAATCAGAATTTATGATGAAGATGAATTGGATAAAAGTACTCCTCTCTCTTTACTGCTTCATGTATTAGAAATTTCTTTGCGACTTCTCCATCCAATTATACCATTTTTAACAGAAGCATTATGGCAGAGATTGCCCGAAGAAGTAAAAGAAGGACCTGCCTTAATTGTGGCAAAATGGCCTGAAGCTGATGAATCATTTATTGATGATAATCTTGAACAAGATTTCGATTTGATTACTACATTGATTCACGAGATCAGAGCTGTAAGAAAGGAGTTTAATGTAAAACCTGGTTTGAAAATTCTATTAATTATACAACCTGGAGAAAAACGAGAATTAATTGAAAAAAATGCTTTAGAGATTATCGCTTTATCTCAAATAGATTACAATGATTTCAAAATTGATGAAACCGATGTACCTCGGCATTCTGCACGCATTATTCTTCAAAACATAGTAATATATATTCCATTAGAAGGGATTATTAATTTAAAGAAAGAAATTGAGCGCATTTCAAAACAAATTCGATTAATAAAAGAGCAATCGCAAAAAAGTGAAAAACAATTAAGTGGACCTTTTGCTCAACGGGCAGATCCCGATATAGTACAAAGAGAGCGTGAAAAGTTAGAACAACTAAGAGAAAGAAAAAAAATCCTTGAAGAACAGCTTGAAATTCTACGATAAAAGATAAACTATTAGATTTTGAATTGAGAATTATATTATTTGCTCATTTTTTACTTGTTATTCCCGCTGTTTAGCATAAAAGTAGAATTTGAAGAGATTATAAAGTTATCAATTATTATACATATTTATATTAAATAATCAGCTATATAGAATTTAAAATGGCAACAGATGCAAACTATCCCAAAAGATTCAATTTTAATGCAGTTCAAAAGAAGTTGATAAAGTTTTGGCGGGATGAAAAAATTTATGCTTTTAGTATCGGTCAAAAAGGTGAAGTCTTTTCTATTGACACTCCTCCTCCTTTTGTGAGTGGAGATCTTCATATGGGGCACATTTTAAATCATTCATGGATCGATTTTGTGGCGAGATACCATAAGAAGAGAGGAGATATTGTATATTTCCCCCAAGGGTTTGATTGCCATGGACTTCCTGTTGAGTTGGCTGTACAGAAGGAATATGGGATTTCTCAACATCAACGTGATGAATTTTTAGAAAAATGTATCGAATGGGTAGAGAAGAATATTAAAAATATGAGAAGACAATTTGATGAATTGGGATATTCGTGTGATTGGGATTACACATATCGAACTATGAATGATGATTATAAATTTAGAGTTCAGTTATCACTTCTTTATTTTTATGATAAAGGATGGTTATATCGAGAGAAATTTCCAACACATTATTGTATGAATTGTGAAACGTCCTTGGCAAAAGCAGAGGTGGGTTATCAGGAGGAGATAAGTAGTTTGTGGTATATAAAATTGCCCATTGTTGGACGAGAAAATGAATATATTACAATCGCAACTACACGACCTGAGTATATGGAGGCATGCGTTGCCATATTGGTGAATCCAAATGATAATAGATATTATGATCTCTCTGCTGCAGAGGTTGAAATTCCATTTACTAACCGTAAAGTTCGAGTGTACGTGGATAAAGATGTTGATATGAATTTTGGAACTGGTATTGTATATGTGTGTACTTATGGAGATGAAATGGATATAAAATGGAAATTACAATATAATCTTGATGAAATACAGATTTTTACTGAAGATGGACATATGAATGAAAACTCGAAATATGAGGGACTCACAATACTAGAAGCTCGAGCGCAAATTGTTAAAGATCTTGATGAAATGCAATTAGTCGAAAAAATAGAGGATTATGAACACAGTATAATTATTCATTCAGAACGTTCATCTTGTAGAAAGCCAATTGAATATTTACCAGTCTATCAGTGGTTTATTAATGTAAAAGATTTTACTCAAGAAATTATCGATTCTTCAGAAAAGATGAAATGGTATCCTGAGAAACAAAAGCAGAGATTACTAGATTGGGCTGAAGGTTTGGATTGGAATTGGGTAATTTCACGCCAACGTGCTTTTGGAACCCCTATTCCATTTTGGTATTGTAATGAATGTGGAGAAATTATAGTTCCTTCGAGAGAAGATTTACCATTAGATCCAGTGAAAACCTTATCGCCTGTAAAGGAATGCCCAAAATGTAAAAGCAAAAAAATTGTTGGTGAGAAGGATGTATGCGACTGCTGGGTTGATTCTAGTATTACACCATTAGAAATAGCAAAATGGGAAGAGGATAAAGATTTTTTTGATAAAATGTATCTTAAAGCGAAAGTTCATAGACCTCAGGGGTATGAGATTATTCGAACTTGGCTTTTTTACACACTCTTCAGATGTAAGAAGCTAACGGGAAAAGCACCATTTTATGAAGCTATGATTAACGGGATGGTTGCGGGACCAGATGGAAGACATATGTCAAAAAGTCTCGGAAATTCAGTTTCACCAGATGAAGTTATGCCTTTATATGGTGCAGATGCTATTAGACAATGGGCAGCTATGGGAACTTTAGGTGATGATTATCCATTTGATTTTTCTTGGATAAATCTCCAAACTAAAGAACCAGTTTCTACAGAAATCATTTCAAAGGAAATAAAACAACTTCCAGAAAGTAAATTCAATAAGAAATATAGAATTAAATGTGATCAATTAATCGGTGCTTCAAGATTAGTTACCAAAATTTGGAATGCTTACAGATTTTTATATTTAAATTTAAAGAAAATTAAGATTACTGATCTCACTAATAAAATTGAGAATTTGTCAGAGATTGACAGTTATTTTTATTCAGAATTCAATAAGATTTTGGAATTTATAAGTGATCATTTAGACAAGTACAATTGGCATGAAGCTGTAATGGTATTACGATCTTTCTTCTGGAATGAAATTTGCGACAATTATATTGAAACAATTAAATATAAATTTTATTCAGATGACCAAATTGTAAGAGAAATTTCTTTAAGAAACGCGTTAAACCTTTTTTACAAGATTTTAAATCTTTTTGCTATTATAATGCCATTTATTTCTGAGCAAGTTTATACTATCATTTATAAACAATTTATAAAGCAACGATCTATCCATTTAATAAGTTGGCCAAAACCTTTTGAAAATTTATCTAAAGACTTAATAGAAAAAGGGAAATTAGGATTTGAGATCATAAAACTTCTAAGAATGATCAAATCAAAAAATCAGATTCCTTTAAATCAAATAATTTCAAAAATAATTGTTTTTTCTGGAAGTAATAATTTAATTAATATCAGAAGTTTGAAGGAGGATATTCAAAATACCATTAGAATAGAAAAGTTAGAAATAATGGATAAGTCAAAGGAAAGTTCCATTAAAACTAAACCAGATCTAAAACAGATTTTTGAGGAATTTAATTTAATTTTTTGGATTTTCAAATAAAAGACAGATTAAGTGGCTATTCCTCTTCTTTTTCTTCTTCAAGTTCTATCTGATTTCCTCGTGTTAAACCTTCTATATCTTCATTTAATGATTCAGTAATTGAAGTGTCCCCGCGTTCAACTAGTTGTTCCTCAGTTGTATCTCCGTCAACTTCACTTGATTGCTCTTCAATTGAACTTTCTTCAATCCCCAGCTGAGTAATCATAGCCTGTTTCAGCTGAAATTTATCTTTGGGTAAACCAAACATATCAGCATATTTATCGGTTGTTGTTAGTTCATGAGTTCTACCTTTTTTTATTGCATTTATAAACCCATTATCTATAAGATATTTAACGTGTTCATATGCTCCCGTTCCTCTAAATTTTACAACAGTTGATTTTAAGATTGGTTGCTTCAATGCTATAATAGTTAAAGTTCTAAGATATCGCTCTGCAATTGCACCACCCTTAGCAAATTTTGAAACTTTTTCTGTATATTCTGGTCTAATCTGCATTTGATATCTATCTCCTATTTGGGCTATTACCAAGGCTGTCGAACGGTCAAGATAATCAAATGCGACCTGGTTAATTAATTCTTCAACCTCTTTTTTAGGAAGCTCTAATTTATTTGATATTTCCTCAATAGTCAGAGGTCTACCAGCTGCATACAACGAGGCTTCAATTAAATTTCTATGAAATTCTCTCATCTGTTCCTCTAATGATTTTCCTTCAGTGATATCGCTTTCTAAACTCTCGATTTCGGTTCTTTCCTCTGCAGTTTCACCGATAAGGTTTAGATTATCTATAAAAGGTTTTTCGTCGGTCACTTCATCTATCGGGAGAGCTTCAAATTCTTCCTGAGATTCACTTATCTCATTTAATTCAATTTGTTCGTTTGAAGAGTCTTCAGAAAATTGAACTTCTTCCTTGTCTAACTCTTCCTCTTCTTCCTTAGATTCACCTAACTCATTTAATTCAATTTCTTCATTTGAAGAGTCTTCAGAAAATCGAACTTCTTCCTCGTTTATCTTTTCCTCTTCTTCTTGATTAAATTCATTATTAGATTCATTCATATTTCTAGTTGCTGATCTTTTAGTTATTTTTTATCAAATATCTATTGTTATGTCCCTGAAGTCTTCATCTTGAGACAATTTCAATTTATTGCCCGTAGATAAAAACATCAAGGCTAAAAACATTTTTACAAACGCAAATTTTCTACCAATATCACTCTGTTCTTCATCTTTTATTATGTCAGTTAAATCATAAAAACTAGTCTCCTTATTATTTAAGTTAATAGTGCCCTTTATTCGATTGTACCAAGACTCATGTAATTCTTGTACCGTCTGTTCTCTCCCACTAATATGCTTTAGAAGTTCTTTTGGTAATTGAGCCTTGGATCTCATCTGTATTTTTTGTTGTTTCAATTCTTCTCGTCGCATTCTCCTTCTTTTCAATTTTTCCTTATTTTGCATTACTTCTATTATTGCTGACCTCATTGCATCGAATAACTCGTCTTTTGTAGCAATTTGCATTTTAGGTTGTATGGGCTGCGGTAGTGCCCGTGGTATAGACCTTGAATGACGTTGCCGAAATTTTTCTAACTCTTCTCTCTTCTGAATTTGTTCTTCTTCTCTAATTATACTTGAAATTTTATAATGATGTAAAATGGCTGAAGTTTTTAGTGCAATACCAGAAATTTTATAGTTTATTAGTTGCTCATGAAGCATTTTATCAAAGAATTCATCAACTAATCGAGATAAATCATAAAATGCAATTTCAGACTCCTTAGCTAATTCTGAATCTAGCAAACTTGAAAAGGGGGGTTGCTGCCAAAATTTTAATTCCATCTTTTCTTTTCTCAACAAAGCAAGATCTTCATCATCATCAAAACCTGCTATTAATTCCTCCTCCAGCTTTTCTTCCTCTTGAGCTCTGTCAATAAATTCAGGATTAGATACCACTTCTTGAAGTAATGTAATGATCTCTACCTTTTTTGATTTTGTTGGGATTTTTATATGATTTTTAGTTGCAAAATCCCTTAATTGTTTTACCGTCCATTTATCAAAATTATATGTTTTATTATTATTTTGTTCTTCTGATATAATTACTCACCATTTTACATTTTTTTATAATCTTCAGTAATCGTTGGTTCAATATCTTCAAGTTCTAAAAGTCTTTTAGCCTCCTCTTCTAAATCAACACTAAATATATCTGTAATTCCACTTTGTTGCATCGAAACTCCATATATCCTGTCCGCATTTACAATATTTTCTTCTCGATGGCTAATAACCAAGAATTGGGCTTGTTGCGAAAATTCTCTTATAACCATTGACGTTCGATGTACATTTGGTCCATCTAAAGCTGCATCAATTTCATCCATTACATAAAATGGAGCTGGATAAAATTCTTGGACAGCAAAAATAAAGGATAGTGCTACTAAAGTTTTTTCACCACCACTTAAGATTTCCAAGGAACTAATTTTTTTACCTCTTGGTCTCGCCTCTATACTAATTCCTCCCTCAAATGGTTTATCAGGCCTGTCTAGTATCATTTTAGCTGAACCTCCCGGAGATAACTTTTGGAATATATGGGAAAATTCTCGATTTATTTCATGATAGGCTTTCATAAATGTACGTGTTTTTTCCAATTCGATTTTATCTATAGCATCTAATATTGATTTTCTTTCCCTTTGAATCGTTTGCCTACGCATATCTATTTCGTCAAACCTTTCCTTGACGGTATCATATTGTTCGATTGCCTTTAAGTTAACGGGTTCAAGCGCTTTCTTTTTATTTGTTGCTTCTACAATGTCCGATTGCAATACGTTGTCCGCTAATTCTTCAGTCACAGGCGGAAGAGAGCCGTATTCCTTGGATCTCTGGAAAAGGGTTTCTATTTGATCAGCACAGATAATTTTCTTTGATTCATAATTGTTCTTCTTAGAGTTTTCCATAGATAAATCTGACTTTAAATCAGTTATGGTTTTTTGATATTCCTTTTGTTTCTTCCAAGAATCATCTTTTTCTTGAGTAAATTTATCAATCTCTGCTTGTTTTCCATCTTTTTTTTCGTTTTCTACAGTTAAGTCCTCTTTCAACTTTTCTAGATCTTTCAATAAAGATTCGATATGTTTTTCAGTATCAAGAATTTCTTGATTTAATTCATTTATCTTTTGCTCCCTTTCTTTATTCTTGTTTATTTCATTAAGATTCTTTTGGAACTTTTGTAAATCTTTATTGAAGTTGTTTAATTTCTTTTGAGCAGCTTTTTGTGCTTCTAACTCTTTGTTTTTCTCATTTCTGAAAGAATCTATTATTTTTTGAGACTGATCGACTTTTATTTGCTTTTGATCTACTTGAGAATTGAGTTTTTCAATTTCATTTGTACACATTCCAATATTATTTTTAGCCTCTTTGTTTTCTTTTTCTAAATCTTCAATTGAATTAATTATTCTCATTACATTTTCAAGAGCGCGCAGGCGATCTAAAGTGTCCTCTAATTCTTTATTCTTATCTTCAATTTGTTTTTGTATCTTACCTGTTATTTCCCAAAATGTCTCTTTTTGTGAACTGAGAGAGTTAATTTCGTTTTGTAAAGACTTTTGTTCTTGCTGTATTTTTTCCATATTTTCTTCAGTTTTGATAATCAAAGTTTTCTTTTCATCCAATACAAGATTTATTGATTGTATATTATCCTCGATCTCTGTAATATTTTCAAATAAGGTTTGAATTCCGTGTAATTCTTGCAGCTTCTCCCTAAGGCTTTCTAATTCTAGCTGTTTTCCCTCTATATTATCTTGAATTTTAGAAATATTTTCCCAATAAGTTTCTTTCAGATCCTCTAATTTGGTAATCTCTTCTTCAATCCCTTGAACTTCTTCTTGCCTAGCTTTTATAATTCCATTTCTTTCTATAATTTCGAGATCATATTTTTTTACTTTTTCATCTAATTCTTCATTTCTTTTTTGAATTTCTTCAAGTCTTCGATTATAGGTTAAAAGATTTTCTTTATAATGGCTATTTTGTATATTAGTTTCGGAGAGTCTCTTATCGATAAGGTTATAATCTTCAGTTTGCGAGTTAATATTTTCAGAAATTTCATCCAATTGTTTATATAATTCTTGACTCTTTGACATAGTTAATTTCCTTAAAGAGAGGTAAACATTTTCAAGAATTTCCATAAGATCTTGAACAAAATTATCAACCTTAGCCGTCGAACTTTGAACTTCTATATCGGCGGACTCCTTTACTTTCTCAATAAGTTGAGTAATTGTCTCATCAGCGTTATCAGTAAATAATTTTAGCGTACTCAAAATAGAACTAAGCATCTCTTTCATTTCAATAGATTGATCTGAATCACTGCCGAGTTCTTCAAGTGTTTTCATGATGTCAATAATGTCTAATACAAATTTCTTGAAATCCTCAGCGGAAGTTTCGATAGCTTCTGCATTTGATTCCTGAATATTACTTTTAATAGATTCAACAGAAATATTAATGTTTTGAGTAAGCATGTTTAATATTTGCAAAATGCCTGTGATGTCTTCAGTATTTTTCTCATATTCTTCTTCAGAGGATTCAATTTTTTTTAATAGATTTTCTTTTTCTTTTATGAGATCCTTTAATCGTCTTTGAATATTCTGCCCTTTAGAATTTAATTTTTCTAGATCATTTTCTATATTAGAAAGATTTTTGTTTAAAGTAGATACCTGTAATTCCAAATTGTTTTTCTCTCGTTCTATTTTTGTAGCTTCCTTAGTAAATATTTTCATTTCAGTGTTATATTTATCAATCTTTCCATTATTGTCATTAATTTCAGATTCTAGTGAAAATTTTTTCAGCTTTAGCAATTCTAGGTTTTGTTCGTTCGTTTTATAATTTGAATTCTCTTGTTTTAATCCCGCTCTTAAACCATTTATTTCCTTATTTAATTTTTCATTATGTACTAATAGTTCTTTAACCACATCTTCCGTATCTTTACCTTTACTGAGTTCTTGGATTTTCTGTTCAATAGCAATCTTTTTTTCATTTAAATCTTGAATAGTGCTGTTATTCATATTGATTTCTGTTGTTAACGAAGATAAACTTGACTGTAAGCTAACAAATTTTGAATTTAATTGGTTTTTTTCCTCTTGAACTTGGGTAATTTTATTTTCAAGATCTTTTCTCTTTTGATTTTCTTCGGTTATTTCAACTTTTAAATTATCAATCTGCTTTCTAATCTCGCTTTCTTCTCTTTTTGTATCATTTATGGCTTCATCAATACTATCTGCTTCTTTTTTTAATTTATTTAATTCATCTTCTAGTTTAATTTTCTTATCTTCATTTTTCTTTATATTATCTTTAAGAACTTTAATTTGAGCTTTATTTGAAGAGATATTTTGTTGAATACTGGAGATTTCAGACATGAAATGCGACTTTTCATCCTCATTTTCTTTGATCTGAACATCAAGTTCGGCTTGATTTTGTTGCTTTTTTTCAATCTCGCTTTTTGCTTTTTCAATATGATTTTCACATTCGACTATCTCATTAGAAGCTTTTTCTAGTAATAAATCGATAGTTTGACCCTCTTCAAGTTTCATTTGCAAGTTTTCTAAATTAATGATTTCTTGAGCGAGTTTTTCAATCGATTGCTTTGCGAGATCTGAAGTAGTTTGGCTTGAGGAGATTTCAGTCTTTAGTTGGGTAATGTTTTCTAAAATTTCCTCTCTCTCCTTTTCTTTTTCTATGATTGTTTTTTGGATATTATCCATAACTAATGTTTCTTGCTTCAATAACTCCTCTTGTCTATTAATTTTTTCTATTAATTCTTCTGTTATTTTTAATGATTCTTCGATCTTCTTTTCTAAATCATCTTCTTCTTTTCGTAATTTCGATATTTTCAAAGCGATCAACTGAGAATTTAAAAAATTTATTTGATCATCTAATTGCTTCCAAGCTAAAGCATCATTCTTCTCTTTTTCAACTTTTTTAAGTTGATATGAGACTTCTTTGAAAATAGCTTCAAATTGTCCTAAATCTCTCTCTGCCTTTTCTAATTCTTTTAATGTTGCATCTTTCATTTCATCATATTTTTGAAGACCTATTAGATCTTCAATAAAATATCTACGTTCTTCGGGATTCATATGAGTTAATTCGACGATTTTACCTTGTAAAACAAATTGATTGCTACCATCAGGATCAATATTTGCAGCAGCTAATGCATTAAGAATTTGTTGACGTGTGGCTTTTTTTCCATTCATCTTATATCCTCCACCCCCGCCTTTCTTGATTGTTCGCGTAATTTCAAAAGTGTCTGTCCCTCCAGGAAATATATTCTCAGAATTATCAAAATACATTGTTACTGACGCTCTCTGGGAGGGATTTTTTCCTCTAGAACCAGCAAAAATTAAATCTTCAAGACTCTTAGCTCTCATCGTCTTTTTGCTTAACCTCCCTAAAGCGAAACATAAAGCATCAATAATATTTGATTTCCCGGCACCATTCGGACCCACTATGCATGTAAAACCACTAGAAAGTTTTATTGTTACAGTGCGATCTCCAAATGATTTGAACCCAGTCATAGAAATTTTTTTTATGTACGTCAAAATAGATCGTCTATTTCTTTCATTAATATAAAAAATAGAGTAATTACCACTATATATATGATAGCCATGTCATATATATAAAAAAATCTGATGTCCCTTTTCAATTATTGAGAGTATTACTGACATGTTATGTTTCATTGAAGACTTAAATCGTTAGTTCTTCAATACTTGTAATTAGCGACATTCAAAAATAGTGTCAATAATAGCCTTTAATTGAATCGGACTGATTACCATGAAATATGGGTCATTAAATGTTGAACTATCACTAAGATAAGTATTGATTTCCGGTTTATGTTTTTTTGAAGGTCTCAATATACCAACATCAAGCAAATCTCTAACTATTCTCTGAAATTCCTTAATGTCCTTTTCATACTCCAATGATTCACATGAAATGTGAAAAACCTCTTTTAATTCTCCTAAGGATATATAATAATTCATATTGCTGATGAAATAACTTGAAAGGTTATCTAAAAACACAATATTTAGGAAATCTTCTTCAGAAACATAATTTAACATGCTGAATTCATCAAGAATTTGCATTTGATCAAAATGATTCTGACAAAGTTCAATTAATTCATAATTTTTAAGATTTTGTTTAGATTTCAATATAGGATAAAAATCTCTAAGTATTTCTATACCCTTTCCTGGAACAGGGACATATTGCTCACATATTAAATCTGTTATATATTTAATTAATTCCTTATCAATGTTGGATGAATATGATAATAAAACTCTCTGTTTTAGAATAGAATACAGTTCATTATAAGAGAAATAATTTAACTTCTGTGTTATATCGAACTCGGATAATATATCGATAGTTGTTGGACGCAATATTTTATTTACTGTGTACAAGGAAGTTATATGATTCTCTTTTCCAAGGTGTAGGAATTTCTTAAAAGTTTCAGGTGCCAAATATTCAACATTTGTAAAGATAAAAAATAGATTAATATCTAATTTCTTGCATAAAAATTTAAAGATATTCCATAAATGTGATAAATTTGATTCTAAGAGAGATTCATAATTGAGATTAATTTTGGATATATTTATTAAATCACTTAATAAAGAAAAAAGTAATTCCTCAAAAGATTTATCTTTACAATCAATAAATACCTTAGTAATATTTAAATCTCCCTTATTTTTTATTGAAAGATCATTGATGACCTTATTTATTATTGCTTTTTTCCCAATACCATTAATCCCTTGATAAAGTATGTTCAGATAAAAGTTATCAGAAATTGAATCCTTCAAAAGAGATATTAATGAGTTCTGCTCTTTGGTTCTAAATAGTAATTTAGGTGGTATAAAATTAGGATCGAATAATGCTTTTGGTCCAATATAATAATTATTAATATCTAATGTGAATGTCATTTTTATTATGTCCTTTTTTTAATTATTTTTTGAACATAACTATTTAAACCCCCCCAGAGAGGGATCAGTAAAAGTAAAATTAAAAATTTGTTTTATTAGAAATTTAACCCTAATTTGCTCTTATTTTCTTTTTGTTTAAATGGAAGTAAAATGATTTTAATTTCTAAGAAATATTAACTTATTTTTATGAATTTTAATATTAGGAGAATTTCTATTCAAAACTCTCAAGTAAATTTTTTAGATTATCCGCTAGTACTGGTAAGAATTCATATGATTTAATTTTTACATTTTTATTTAAGCAAAGTGCTACCAAATAAAATCGGGTATTGTTAATATCTAACTTTCTAAGAAAAATAATACCTTCTTTTTGGAAATCTGAACTCTTTTCTGGAAATTCAATATTGGTAACGATATCCACTGTATTTATATCCCACTCTTCAAGTTTTTCTAATGCATGCGTCAATCTAGGCGAAATCTCTTCACATATTCTCTGATAATTTTCATTGGTAGACCTACCTGCAATGATAAAACAGTTTTGATCTAAAAGGAGTGTAGCACTACTATAAGTTTTTCCCATATATTCTTTAAGTAGGGTTTGAAACATTCTAGATTTATGTGTAGCGTAAAAGACACCTTCAGAAAATGCTTTTATTAGACTTGGCTCATCATAAATTGAAGTTTTGAATATTGAATAGTTGATATTTTTTACCATAGATTCTATTTTTTTCTCTAAATAGTTTATATTCTCTAATATTCTATTTTTATTTTTAATGTCAGGATCATATTTATGGAATAAAATTAAGAGTCGAAAATTTTCGGGTTGAGAGTTTACAATGGTATTTATTATATCTTTAAGGAATACTAATGATTCATCAAATTTTCCTGAAGATTGAATATCGATAACATAAAATATCGATTGCATATCAGTAAAATATTTCTTTTTATCTCCGAGATAAATTTTTCTATAGGATTTTTGACCACCTAAATCCCAACGAATAATAGATATTCCTAATAACGAGTTAGAATAAAAAGTTCTTTTTGCTTTAATGGTGGGTTTAACTGTGGGTAACATACTAAATTTTTTATCTAATAATAATAGAATTGAGGTCTTACCACCATTTTCTAAACCACAAAAAAGAATCTTTTTAAATTCTCTAGAATTACTCATTTCACTTCGTTGGATTATATTAAATTGCTATTTATTATTAATGAATTGGACTTTAATTTTGTTTTTATCTATTTTTTCTCCTAAACGAATTTCTCTTAATTTTCTAGGATATCTCAAATCAATATCACTAAAGACATATCCGCTTGAATTTTTTGGTCCCTCTACTATTTTTAATTTAGAAGGTGATACGTTTCCCTTATAAAAGGAAAGAATTTTACTACAACCTATAAATTTTCTTTCTAAGTATTCACCAAAGCTGTTGCAAGCCACAATTGGCACTCTATTTTCAAGAGCGCGTGCTTTCAAATAAACATACCAATTATCCATTCCGTCTTCTCTTATTTGAGTTGGTGAAAATAAAAGATCTGCTCCATTCTCAACAGCCAAACGAGGGGTTTCAAAAAAAGCCATATCAAAACAGATTAGAATTGCAAAAGAACCTATATCGTTCAACTTAAATAACTTTAACTCTTTTCCAGATTGAAAGTTTTCCCGTTCATGAGAATATAGGTGAATTTTATCCTGTCGACCAATCTCTTCTCCTTTTTTATTAAAATAATAACAAGTGATAACAGGTTTTTTTGTCTTATCTCTTTTCTCCCAAATTGCCCCGGACATAATTCTAATTTTATATTTATAAGCTAAATTTTTAATAAAAGCATAATCGTCTCCTCTTTCTTCTTGGAAATTTTTAGTGATATCTGTGTTGTAAGGGGTCCATCTTTCTGGTAAACATGCAATATCGCAATCTTTGTGATTATTTAGTAAAATTTTTAGAATTCGCTCAATTTCAAGATAACATTGAGATCGTTCTTGAAAGACTTGAGGTTGAATACAGGCTACTCTCATAATGATATATATCTCTAAATTTCTTTATTATTGATTTCTGTTATGATAGAAAATATTTCATTTAAATTAGAAATCTCATAATCTGGTTTACATTCTTCTCCAGCATTCAGTTTTGCATCGTAAGTGTCGTATTTTCCTCCTCTATGAAGGTACACACTATATATATCATTTAAGTTGGCAGGTACTATATCTTTATCTATTCGATCTCCAATGTATATCGCTTGTTGCCCTTCAACGTCAAATTGCTTTAACCAATATTTAAATAACTCGGGATTTGGTTTCTTAATACCGATCTCATCTGAAATAACAACTAAATCAATTAATTTATCAATTTTTAGTCTTAAAATTTTCTCATATTGTTTTATTGGGATTCCATCTGTAATAATTGCTGTTTTTATAAACAACTTTTTCAATCCCATTATACATTCTTCCACATCTTCATACAATCTTATAGATTTAACTTTTTCTTCGTGATAAGCCATTACTGCCGCAGCGATGTATTTATGTCGATTATTATATGATACAAATTCCATATTAGCATCAATCTTATTCAATCTACGAAAGAAATGATTATAGTGTTTAGAAGAATTTGACCCATACTCCTTAACGATTTCTTTTATTATCTGTAATGCTTTTTCTCTATCTATCTTTAAACCAAGACTAATCATCGAATCTATTCCCTTAATCCTCGCTCTATCAGATAAACCAGTCGAATCAAATAAACAATCATCCAAATCGAATCCAATTACTTTTATAGGGCACATTATAACAGTTAGATATTATCTTAAACTTATAAAAATGATGTAAATTGACTAATTATTTTAAAGGCTTAAAGATCTTAGAGGTTTAGATAAGATAAATTTATTTATCTTTAATAATATATAATCTTTAATATTGATTTACTTTAGGTTAGTTTAACACAATATTATTATCTTTTCCGCTTCGCTAATAAAAAATCATAAAGGAGATTCATCTTTTGGAACCAGCAGTTGCATTATCTTATTTTCATCGAAAAATAGGACCGTCTGTCTTCTATTCATTTCCAAAAAATTCCTTAGATAAAGAAATATCTGCCAAAATTGCCAATATTATGGATTTATATAATGAAGGTTTTTTTACGCATTCATTTGAAAAACTAAAATCAATGAATTATTATTTTGAAATTCACTCTGATTGGGCACGAGGGAATATGGAAATGCTAATGGTTTCAATAATATTAGATTTGCAAGTAGCACCAGAAATAGAAGAGCATATTTCAAATTTATGTATAGAATTTTCAGAAAGGCTGCAATCGAATGAGGAAATATTTACTGCTTTTTACATAAATGATTTAAATTATCATGAAGATGATAGGGAAAAAATAATTAGAAATGAGGCACTTATAAAAGAGTGGGTTAAAAATTTATATAGAACAATAATCGAAGATACGAGAGAAAGAACAGAAGAAGAAAAGATTGCAATTCTCTTAAATGATGAAAAAATTTTTAAAACGCTCGAAAAATTATCCATGGGTCCAATTCCCTTAGAATGGTTAAGAGAGTGGTTTATTGAAAACTTTCCTAAATTTGATTTTGAGGCTACTATTGGCACTTTAGTTGATAAACAGTTTATATTTATTAATCAAATAGGTTTAGTTGAAAAATATGTACTCTTGTTAAAGGAAGTAAATGCTGAAAGAATTCCACCTGATAGTGTAATAGAATATATCGATGATAAGCCAGAATTAATAGACTTACTCCTCCCTAAAGTTCAAGAATATTATGATGAATATGAAAATAAATCTGAAGAAGAATTAAAACAGGATTCTTTTATATTATTTAAAATAATGGCTGACTCGAAAAAATATAATGTGATCTCAGAATTAAGAAATGGCTTAATATTAAAGGATGCATTGCCAAAATTAGTATCCAAGAAAACATTAGATTCGTTAATGGAGAATATAGAGTTTCTTAAAAAATATGATGTAATTGAGGAATTAAATTATAACAGTGAAACTTATATTGTCCTTAAAACTAATCTCCAGATAACTACTGCTTTTCCTGAATGGATGAGAAAACTATTACCAAAAGAATCTGAACCTGTAATCACCGATAATCATAGCAGAGAACTTAAAAATGATAAGAATGTCGGTAAAAAGCACGAAGAAGTTACTGAGATGTCGATTGAAAATAATGAATCTGAACCTGCTGGTAATAATTAAGATAGCAAAGGCAAATAAATATCAAATTAAAAAATCAAAAAATAGTAAATTCAGAAGTAGATAAAGTAGAAAAGACACGATGATTAATGAAGATGAGTCAATAGAGGATTTAAAAAATCTTCTAGGATTTATGGGGATTGAAATCTTATTTGCTATTGGTAAAGGAGCAAAAAATTACGAAACTATTAAATTATTCTCTGGATTACCAATTTCATGTGTTAAAGGGAGAATTCCGGTTTTACTTGAGCTAAATCTTATTGAAATTGTAAAAAAGGAACACATTTTAACAGAAAAAGGCCTTAATTTCAAAAATCAAATAGAAAATAATTCATTTTGAACTGAAGCTAAAATATAGTTATGTATTCATAAGAGAAAAAATCAGATTGGGGCGACAAGAATCATCACTAAGAGCAATAGTTCTTATTGTCATAAGCTCATCATATTTCTTCTCATAATATAATAATTTTATTCTCTTTATTTTTTTTTGTTTGTTCCTATATGCATTTATTCCTCTTCTTGTTTTGGGATTTCTCGCATAAAATTTCTATACTTCTTTTCGTAATAACCGGGACTTTTAAAGCCACCATGTTTATTGATAAGTTCTTTTAAGCCATCCTCCTCTAAAATTTGATTCTTTAAGGAATTGTAGTCTGCATTTGATATTTTCTTTCTCTCTAACATATAATCTAAAATATTTAGTGCATCCTCATTCGTAGTACATCTTCTTATGAAATCAATCGTACTCGGATTAATTAATTCTTCTGGATAAAAGAGATTGGATCCTCGACTATTTTCTTCAGTATATGATTCAATTTCCATTTCAACAGAATCAATTTTGATTGATTTTTGATTTCCTGAAATTTCTTTAATTAAATGTGGAAAATATTCACCTAATTCTTTTCTATCATAGGAGATTTTTAATCCATCCTCATTTTCAATACTTGCTTTTTTAAAAGGTTCATTTTTTTCTTTTTTTTTATCCATAGTGGAGTTAGCATCTCCGAATTGATAAAATCTTTAAGTATCTACTAATTAACTTAAATTAATTGCACTATTAAAATTATTTCTAGCAAGTAGATATGAAAGTATTAATTACAGATAAACTTCAAGAGGAAGCATTTCAAGTTTTTGATAAAAATAAAATTGAGTATATTAAACAATATAATATAACGCCTGCTGAATTAAAAAGGGAAATAAAGAATTATGAAGCCATAATTATTAGGTCTAGGACAAAATTAACTGCCGAAATCTTAGAAAATGGTAAAAATCTAAAAGTAATTGGGAGGGCTGGTGTTGGACTTGATAATATCGATTTAAACAAAGCCAATGATTTAGGTTTTGAAGTTTTAAATACTCCCGAAGCCCCCTCTGTTTCTGTTGCAGAGTTGACAATTGGATTAATTCTTAGTTTAGCTAGGCATATTTCGAAAGCTGATGAAACAATGCATTGTGGTGAATGGCATAAAAGTGATTATATGGGTTTTTTACTGAAAGATAAAAAACTTGGTTTGATTGGTTTTGGAAGTATCGGTCAAGAAGTCGCAAAAAGAGCAATAGCTTTTGCGATGAAAATAGGAATATATGATGTCGATTCCGGTGTAAAAAGTATAGCAAAAGATATGGGATACGGAATCTATAGTTCTGTTGATGAATTAGTCCAAGATGCTCAAGTTATATCGCTCCACATTCCTGCCACAGTTGATACAGAAAATACGATGGATAAAAGAAGAATAAATCTAATGAATAAAGATTCAATTCTAATTAACACAGCAAGAGGAAATCTAGTAGATGAAAAAGCTTTACTAGAAGCTTTGAAAGCTAAGCAAATTGGAGGTGCAGCGTTAGACGTCTACAGAGAAGAACCTTTAATGGATATGGAGTTGTGTAATTGTGAAGATAATTTAATTCTCACACCTCACGTAGGAAGCCAGACAAGGGAAACTCAAATTCTAGCAAGCGTTATGATCGCAGAAAAAATAGTCAATTATTTGAAAAGTTTGTAGTAAAAATAAATTAACCATAAAAATAATAAAATATGATAGTTTTAACTAAATAACATTTTAAGGATGTGCTATTATAAAATGAAATCGGGATACAGCCACGTAAAGGAAACTTTTGAAATACATGAAAAAGGATTTCAATCACCTCATTGGAAAAGAGGAATCGAGTATCGAAAGGGTAAATCAATTCAACGAGTAGATAAACCAACAAAAATTTATCGTGCACGTGAATTAGGATATAAGGCAAAACAAGGATTTATTGTAGTGCGGGTTAGGATAAGAAAAGGAGGAATGCATAAAGTTCGACCTAAACGAGGTAGAAAACCGAGAGCGATGGGTGTCTCAAAGTATACAACGGGGAAGAATTTACAATGGATTGCTGAAGAGAGAGTTCAAAGAAAGTATCCAAATATGCAAGTATTAAATTCATATAAAATATATGCCGATGGTCGGCATTGGTATTATGAAGTTATTTTGGTGGATCCAAACCATCCCGTAATAAAATCTGATCCTAAAATTAATTGGATTTGTGAACCTCAACATAAAAAAAGAGTTACTCGTGGCTTAACTTCTGCCGGGAAAAGTGCAAGAGGGCTACACAAAAAAGGTTGGGGATCTGAGAAAACAAGACCTAGTATTAGGGCTAACAAGGGTCGGGGTAAGTAGGTATATTTATTCTCATATGTAATGTCTTGCTTGTATGAGTATTCCATATTTTTATAATAAATAGAGAGCTATTTTTCTAAATTATAAAAAAAAATCTTCGCGGTAAAAAAAAAATGACGTTAATCCCTCTGAGTAGAGACATTATATAATCTAAAGTGCTATTGATCCATCTCCACGCATATAATTAATTTGGAGTGAATATATATATCACAAAAAATTATTTCACATCTTCTTATTACTATTGAGATATTTCTTAAGTAATACTATTAATATAATGGGTTAATTCAAGGGGGGATATAGCTTTTCCATTTTCTGGTTAAATAGCTTATGGTTCATCCAGATCTTATCCTTTAAATTCCATATCAAGTTAGTTAAGGGAATATATGATTCCAATTCACCATCCGAATAGATTGATTTTACAAGGTTCTGTCCATCAACAAGATTAGAAAGAATCACATAATCGTTAAGCTTAAAGTAGCTAAAAAGAAGATCAAACAAATCTAAGAAGTAATTATGAGCCCGGTGCGGTAAGTAAAGTTTCACCATAAGTCCATGCTCAAAAGTTTTAACTTGTGGGAATCCTTTGATATAATATTCTCCTTGGATTTCATAGAGAAAACCGTAATTGAAAAAATTAAAAATCTTCAATAACGTATCAATGTGCTCTTGAGAAACGGCAGGGATGATAAGGGTAACTTTATTGTGAAGCCGTAAATTCTTGAGGGTGATATAGGGAAAGATTAATTTTTTCTTAATGAAGTCGGCGATATGGGAGAAGTTAGAGCCTAAGTGGGATTTCAGATTAATCGATTTTTGTCCATATACTTCCTTTAACGTCTTAAACTCAGGAGAGTGAGGATCATAAAATGTATCTGGAAGGGGGGAAGATATATCATATTCTCTGAACCTTGAGTGGGGGATGGTATAGGAGGGATCAAACAGAAGTTTCTGCATGTGCTTTTTAAACCGATCAGGATCATAGTCCCAGCCGTCAGTTCCTAAGTTAGAATCAAACTGGAGTAAAATATAGACCTTTTGAAGAGAAAAGAGGCAATACTCTCCGATGACTCGCTCTGATTTCACTAATCGATTCAAGTAGGCGGTATTGGGGCGTCCATATGGCATTAGATACTTGATGAGAAGAGAAGTTGAGGTACCAATGCCGCCCGAATGTTTGATATTCTGAAAGGTGTTTAATAACAATAGTTTGAGATCCACTCTCTCAAAAGCAGAAGGGCGGATATAGAGCATATATTGACTAAATCCAAAGTATTGAAATGCAGGAAGAAAACGGATCGATTTAATAAAGGTAGTAAAAAAATCTCTATTATGGATCTGCTCATATTTTTCGGGATTTGTGATCATTGCGCTTAGATACTCGTGAAAGTTCGATAGGTCAGTAAGATGATCAAGGGAGTACACGAAAGGTTCAGAGATTCCCCGAGTGGTGACCATGTTCAAAAATTTCTTCGGAGTGTTTATATCTTCCCAAAAAAGTCCTGAGTCAGCCATGGGAGTGTCATTAAAGTAAGGTAGAGGGTCTCCAAAGAGCTTTCTCACATATAAAAAGTAGGCAGAAAACAGATCCTCTGTATAAAAGAATGCTTGCGTTTCAAAATCATAAAAATGACGAAGTGACCAGCTGGGGTAAAATCCTCTATCTAGAAAGAAAGAAACGGAGATTATCTCAGAACGGAATAAACTATACAATAGTGAGATAAATGTTTTCTTTTCTTTTGTTGTAAAGAGGGGATGAAAGAATTCAAGACGGATGTAGGTATTTTTAGTAAGATAATCATAGAAAGTGCTGTGGCTTACAGAAAATCCCAAGCACAGGAGTTCTTCTGATTTTGTTAGGGTTGTAGGAGAATATTTAAGTATGAGAGATATCATCTCGTTGACGTATGGTCTTAGATCAATCAAATTAATAAGGGCAGGAGTAATGATAGAAGGACCGGGATCGATAAACTTATCAATTGTATCATCAATTTTCTGTCTGGTAATTTGATAGATTTTGAACGTTTCATAGGATGATTTGAGCTTTTCCTGTTTTTTTTGAAAGATGGATTGGATGAGAGAGGGATCATGAAGGATGGTGATAATCGCACTTATGCTATATATCTTCAAACGGTAAAACAAAGCAAATACTTCAGTATACAAATTGAATTTCTCGACAATTGACAGATACTTATCTTGTGAGGTAAAATAAAATTTAAAAATATCGTATAAGACCGTTTGCAAGAGTGAAGACGAGCGTATTAAGATATTAGTCTCAAGGATGGGGGAAAAAGGAAAAGATTTTACTTGATCTTGAAGCTGATGTAAGTTGCTTATTTCAGAATGGTCTTTTAGATATTTCTCAATTATCGCAATCAATGAGCAGTACTGCTCTAATTCTTGTTGTATATAAAAAAAGCCAAATTGGCGATTTGTCTCAATAAAGCTTATAAAGTCCTCCAATAATCCTCCTGATTCATACAGTGTCGTCAACCTTTCTTTTAAGGTGGTAATAGAGACTCGTTCAGATTCTATAGCGCTGAGCAGATCGTTCTTTATGGTCTGCAATATATCATTCTTCCTTTCAAATCCCAATCCTGTGTAGCTATACCATTGAATGCGTTCCATAACAAGGAAATCGAAAAGAGTAAATTCTCTTCTATGAAAAGTTTCTCCAAACTCTCGTATCACTTGAAGCTCATATTTTTTATCATAATTTGGATGGTCAGGATCTAAGAGAGGAAACTTTTGGCCATATTCCCGAAGATAATTCAAATTCACATGTTCTGCAAGCTTTGTCTGAGAAAAACAGTGAAAAAGTTTAAGATATCCCTGTTCCTCTAAGCTTTGTATCCCTAGGAGAAAATCACGGAGATATGGTTGAGGAATAAATAATACCAGTGAAAATTCCTGTGAAAAATCATTTCTTGAACGGGAAGCTATGATTAAAAATGGAAGAGATTCAATCACTTGTAAAATGCTTCGTTTATTAAGAAGCGGATTGAACCTCAATACCATGTGAAGCGGATTGACATTGAACAGTTTAAAATTTAATTTGTAATTGGGAGCAATAGGGCTGGTTTTAATCCATTTCATGTGAGTCTGGAACTGTCGTAGGCTTAAATTGGTGGTGAGCGTCCCATCTTTCTTAAACTGTTGAAAGAAGGCACTATAGTCAAGCATCTTGCCATATCTTTTTACTTTATGAAAAATTTCGGTAAGGCACCGTATAGTCTCTACTATGCCATCATTGACAATCTCTTTGGCTATTATTTGATCCAATCCTTTAAAAAAGATAGTATGGATATCAAATTCACGAGTTTGAAGGTTTTCGCGCATTAAGGAAGGATTCTCTCTGATATACCGCAAAAAGTACCGTACGGGATTAAATGAAGGGTGATTGATTCGAAAGAAATTGTCTACTCTGTCGAAAATCTCTAATCGACTCCAACCAACGGAGAGATGTGGAATCCTTTCGAATTGTTCCCGCATCATGATCCTCCATTTATTTACTAAAGGGTGGGTGGAGAGATCATTGAGCAAGATCTGAGTAATGGTTAACTGAATATCTTCGTACTCACTAATTTTGGGAGGGACAAAGCTTAGGTATACTTCTCGAAGCATGATGAAAGGAAAAAACCGTTCATAACTGATAATTAACTCGAGGAACATTCCTTTTGGAGTGATGCTTCTCCTCACACCACGGTCAAAAAAGAAGAATGTTGGTTCCCTTACGGGTAAATCCGCCCCGATGGTTACTTTTGTAATCTTATAGTATGGATTTAAGTCTAAAAACATTGCCATTTCATCGACGAGGGCGTTCGCTATAGCAGTTAAATCTGAATTGACCGATATGTGTTCTAAAATGTGTAAATCAAGAGACTCAACCATGGGAAATTATACCTTATGAACCACACTTCTATGAAAGTTTTTACCCACTCTCCTTATTAAACCTTATCTTTTTTGATATTGATTTTGTGGTAAAAATATAGTTTATGTATAAAATATTTTATATGTGTTTTTAGAATCAGGTTAGTTTTCTTTAATTACTCTCCCGCCTTTCGAATTCTACTAACTTGAGCTTTATAAATACATGCAATCCGTTAAAGAATCTAATATGGAACGAAAAGGATAAAATTTAGTTGGTTCATAAGCTTTTTAATAATAAAATTGAAAAAATTTATCGTGATTTAAAATAAAATCAAAGTTTTATTCTCAATTAATCAATTTTGTCAATATTTTTCCTTGGAATTTAAATATTTGTTTATAGATAACTTAAAGAGTCTTAACAATGATTTCATAATCGTTTCAACCTTAATAGGTAAATTCAGGTTTTAGAGTTTCTTGGAGTAAAGATTTCAATATTTTTAAAAATAAGAAGAGGTAATAAAAATGCGTGGTGGATCTGGCACTAATCCTTAAGTAGTATGCTCTTATGTATATAAGGGCATACCCTATTTTTATTTTTCTTATTAAAAATAATGATCTTCCCTTAAGGGGGATTTAAATTGATATTATAGAATATTATAAAATCTAGATCGTGTTTTAAAGAAATGAAAAAGAAAAATTATATTTTTGGAATAGCTATGCTAAAGTATTCAAAAGATAAGTCTAATGAGTTAGAATTAATAAAAAAAGATAAAACCAAATTTTCTATTGATTTGGGTTATTATTTTCGAGAAATCAAAGACCTATCTAATTTAGAGAAAATGGCTATTTCTCTAGCAACAGGTGAGATTTTGGATGTAGGATGCGCTACAGGTTATTATATACCTGCATTGAAACGTAAAGGCAATGTTGATGCAATAGATATCTCAGAAAAAGCGATAAAGATTGCTAGAACGAATGGTATAAAAGAGTGCCATGTAGCGGATATTTTTAAATACAATCCCGTTAAAAAGTATGATACTATTACGTTATTTGAAAACAATATTGGTTTAGCTGGAAAACTTTCTAAGACCAAGAAATTATTTAAAATTCTCACTAAATTATTAAAACAGAGTGGTCAGATAATTTGTATAATGCGCCATACAGATTATAGAGAAAAATATTATAGTTCAAAGTATATCCCTGTATGGAATGGGATAACTTTTAATAAGTTTAGATGGTTTTATTTCAATATTGATTATCTATCTAAATTTTGTCATAAGTATAACCTGTCCTTAGAAATTATAAATGAAGATTATGATGAAGAGAGGAAAATGTATTTAATTAGACTTTTCTTTAGAAGATAAATAACCTTTTTAGCTATTCTTTAGGCATTTCTCTTTATTTTGTTTTTTAATTTGGTTTATATAATTCGTTTAAAAATTATAATAAACATTCTATTTATTGAATTTTAAAGCTAAGTGAATAATATGAATTGGATAAAGAGTAATTATCTTGCATATATTGTAGTTTATGTATTTATTAGTTTGATTAATATGTATCTACTACTCTATTTTCCGCTTTATTTTTACGATGTATTTAAAGTCAATAGAAATATGCTTGCTCTTACCCAGTTGATTCCGAATAGTATGGTAATACTTTCGGTTATTTTTGGTTATTTGTTTGATAGAATTTTCATGAAGAAGAAGATTATAATATATATTGCTTGTATAATCCTATATTGTAGTTTTTTGCTTTTTATTCTCTTTAAAAATATAATATTTTGGTTTGGATTTTTCTTATCTATTGGATTGTTGGCGCGTACAATAATTCAAACAGGAATGAGTAAATTAATGTTCGATATGGTTAAATCTAATGAAAAGCTAAAAAAAAATGTAGTTTTGATTGCAAATGCAAGTGCATCAGTAGGTTCATTTATCCCTACAATACTTTTTAGTGCTATCGTTTCTGATCTTTATTCTATTACCTTATGGAATAGGTTTTTTTTAGTAGGATGGTTCATTTCTCTCCCAATTTTATTAAGTTTTTTGCTAATAAAAGATTCTAAGGAAAAATCTCATCAGTTTTCTAATGTTGGAGATGAGAATTATGATTCTGGTGATATTGTTATGAATAAGAGTTCAACATTAATACTTATGATTTCAATTTTTGTTTCATCCTTTCTTTTTTGGAGCAGTATTTTGTTTGGATACCCATTGAGTTCCTGGATAACAAATAAGTTTGGTGAGTTGGGATTTAAATGGTTCTCTTCTCTCTATTTTATATACTTTCTCATTAATACAGTCGGATTTTTCCTAGCTAAACATATTCATAAAAATGATAACGAAAAAAAAATTATCATCATCGGTATGTTATTAGTAGCACTTCTGTTTCTAATATTTCCAGTTATTAACTTTCCACTTTTCGTAATTCTCTATACCGTTGATTCCCTAATTTATGGAATCGTTTGTTCAAACTTTTTATACTTAATTATAGATGTTTCAAGGAAGGGGAAATACGAAAATTTGAACTACCAAATTTTGCAGAGTGCAAGTGTAATAGCAAATATCATTTTTACACCTACAGGGATCATATTATCAAGTTTCTTTTCCACTGGTTTATTAATGACGATATCAGCATTTTTAGTTCTTATTGGGATAGTATCGTTGATAATTGATAACATTTGGAAGGTATATTTAAAATAATCATTTCATATTTTATTTATTGAAATAGTCATACCTCCATCTAGGATAATATTTTGCCCTGTAATATAATCGGAAGCGGGTGATGCCAGAAAAATTGCTACATCAGCAACCTGTTTAACCTCTCCAATTTGGTTAATAGGTAGTTTGATATTTCTTAATTTGATCCATTCTCTAATAAACTCAGGATCATTATTATATATTGGTGTAAGAAATATTCCTGGGCAAATCGCATTGACAGTTATATTACTTGGTCCTAACTCAAGAGCCCAAAGTTTAGTAAAGGCAATAAGCGCGGCTTTACTCACACTATATAGACCAATATAGGGATTTAAACCACACCCCGTTCCTGCACATGAAGTGATATTAATAATTTTTCCTGCGATTGGTTTAAACTTTTGTTTTCTCATTTTCTTGTAAAAAGCTTTAGTAACATTCCAAGCACCTTTAACGTTTACATCCATGACATGGTTATAATCTGAAGTCTTAGTTTTTAATGATGAGGAACCACCTCTAATTCCAGCATTGTTTACTAAAATGAATACATTATCAAATTTCTGAAAAATATTTTTACTCATTTCATTTACCTGCTCTTCATTGGAAATATCTGCCTTTTCCAGAACAATATCCGTTCTATAAGATTTCAAAATCATATCACGAGTTTCCTCAAGATTTTCCATATTAATATCATTTAACACCAAATTTGCCCCTTTACTAGCAAAACTTATTGCCATTTCACGCCCAAATCCGCTACCTGCCCCTGTAACTAGGGCCACTTTTCCATCCAAAAACATTTCAACCATTATACTTTATCATCTCATAAAAATTAATTTAAAAACCTCATTTCCCATACAATCCCTTATTTTTTTTATACAATCCTAGGAATTTCCCTGCGGGAGGAGACTCAAATGCGATATTCACGTTTATTACTGATGTACGTTTTGAATCTATAGCTCGTTGCAATGCTGGTTGGATTTCATTAGGATCATCTACATTCTCCCCGTAGCACCCAAATCCCTTTGCGATTTCTGCATAGTTTATAGAAGGAAAATCAACATCACAGTAGCGTTTATTCAAATTATTTTTTTGATATGTTTTAAGCATCCCCCAAGCACAATTATTTCCTATAACAAAAATTATTGGTAAATCTAGCCTAACTGCTGTTTCTAATTCTTGAACATTAAACAAAAAGCTACCATCGCCGATTATACCAACAACACGTTTATCTGGTTTTGCTAATTTAGCGGCAATAGCATAAGAAACACCTACACCTAAGTGTCCCATTGCTATTGAAGTAAAAGTGCTTCTTGGAGATCTAGAGAAACTTGAAATTAATCCATAAGTAAATATTGCAATATCACCACCATCCACTACTAGCTGTGTATTGGGAGAAATAAATTTCAATACTTCAATAATAAGTCTTTCTGGTTTCATTGGACTTTTTTTAGATTTTAAAATACTCTGAATTCGTTCATTATCATTCTTTTGAACATCCTGTAAATAATCATTCCACTCAGTCCATTCTGTTATTTTCTCTTTAGGGAGTTTTTCTTCCATTGTGGTTAGTAATTGATTAAGCACTGCTTTCACATCCCCAATAATACTCACTTCTACAACTCTATTTTTCCCAATTTCTTTTGGATCAATATCAACTTGGATTATTCTTTGTTCTTGATTCCAAAGTGGAGGAGTTCCATATAG
>JBHLRJ010000044.1:0-28084 GCA_048882645.1 Candidatus Thorarchaeota archaeon | reverse complement strand
ACCTGCTATAGGTGCAACTCAACAAGGAGACCCTCTTTTTATTTTAACGGATTTGAATGAAGCTTTCATTATTGAAAGCATCGTTTCTTCAATATTGATTTTATTATGCTCAGCAGGATTTATCTTTTTATACCAAGCATCAAAATATGTCTATAACCGAAAAATGGCAATTTGGATTTTAGTAATTGGAGTTATCATAATAATAGTAACTTTTATTGGACTTCAATATATACTCGCTGTAAAAACAGGAACTTTAAAACAATAATTACCAAAATTTATATCAAATTCTTTAATTGTTTTTTATTTGAATTTCGTCATATGAGGGTGAAAATAATCATATTTTTTTGAAATACAAGGTTTTAAAAAAAAAAGAAAAAATTTAAAGAAACGAGTAAATCTTTTATTTCTTACCCAACAAAAGCGTTATAACCAGCTTCATCTAATAAATTACCCTTCTCAGCATCCCAATTCGAAGGTTCGATTTTAAAAAGCCAAGCTGCGAATGCGTCTTCATTAATCTTTTCCGGTTCATCCATTAAATCAGAATTAATTGCGGTAACCGTACCACTTACAGGTGAATAAATATCACCTACAGCTTTGCTACTTTCTACTGTACAATCGATTGGATCGCTGCTAGGTTCGTCGCCATCCATTTTTACTTGTTCAAGTTCAGCATTCTCAAGTCCCTCGACATCAACAAAGGAAATTTCACCCAATTGCTCAGCTGCATAAGGGGTTATTCCTACTTCTTTTGTTCCATCGTCAAACCATTGATGTGTTTTAGTAAACCATTTTGTCATTTTTCTCTAACTCTTTTTTAGTTAATTTATGATTTATAATAAAATTGAATTAAATAATATGTTTTAATTAATTAAGATAATAATTTAAAATTTTATTATTGATTAATATTAAGATTGTTTAGTAAAAATGGATTTGAAAGTGACAAATGATCTTAACTTCTACGATGAATTTAAAGAGTGGTATGTTCAAATAGCAGATTGTTTTAAATTTGATTATCAAAAAGATTGCGAATCACGAGATTTTTTACAACAAATATTAAGTAAGAAAAGTCCTAATTGGAACGTGGGGAT
Organism: Candidatus Thorarchaeota archaeon; assembly: GCA_048882645.1. Classification (GTDB taxonomy): domain Archaea; phylum Asgardarchaeota; class Lokiarchaeia; order Sigyniarchaeales; family SOKP01; genus Loki-b32. Next base: position 26,993 of record JBHLRJ010000044.1, on the reverse strand, counting down.
GATTTTAGAATCCTTTAAAAAAATGCTAGCATCTAAGCAGTTGATTTTGATTTATGGTTGCGGTCCTTCGTTAGAAGATACTGTAGAAACACTAATAGACCTAAAAGGTATTCGTTTTTTTGATAATTTTATTAATTTAACTGCTGATGGAGCCTCAATCCTTTTGAGAGAAAATAATATTCCAATTGATGCTATCTTTACAGATTTAGATGGCATAACTCAGAACGAATTTCTCTATTCACATTTTAATGTTGTTCATGCTCATGGTGATAATATTGACAAGCTAAAATTATTTGAAGAAATGATACTGAATTTTGACAATATTATTGGAACAACTCAGGTTGAACCGCTCGGAAATGTAATAAATCCAGGAGGATTCACAGATGGAGATAGAATTATGTATTTCATTCACACATTGATCAATCCCTCTCAAAAATTGTATCTAATTGGTATGGATTTCAAAAAGATAATCGGGAAATATTCGAAATTAGACCTTGAGAGGAATCAGGAAGGCAGTTTAATTAAACAAAAAAAACTACAATTTGGGGTTAAATTATTAGAGTGGTTAACATCTAGAATTTTAAATGATATATATTTGGTAAATTCTAACAAAATATCTGACAAATTCAAGTATATTACATTAGATCAATTCTTGAAAAATCACAATTTTTTGTATTAAATCCTATAGTCTTGAATTCCCCTAGAGGTAATTATATAAGGAAGCCTTTTTTCCGACATTTTTAATGAATTAGCTAGATGGGTGTAATATTTTCCTTTATCACTAATGCTTAAATAAATATATTCTGAAAAAAAGTGATTTAAAAATTGATTTGCCATTGGGATTTCACGAAATATAACATGTTTAGAGAAACTTGAAGTTATTTGAGCTGTTACTATAGTAAATAGATTATATTTACTTGTTAGGTTATTAAGTATTCTTAATATTCTCAAGAAAGTCCTCTTAGCTTTATTAAATGAAATTTTTTTATCACCTATATCAGATCTAAAAAAATTATTAATTGAATCTATAAACAAAATACTTCCATAATTTTTAGCCATTATACTCTCAGAATCTTTTAATGCTAGTAAAAGTGCAGAATTACTCATGATTTTTGAAACTAGTATCCTTTTAAGTATGTTATTTATCTTAAACTCTGTAGATCTTACTAATTCCTCTATCCTTTCTGGACGAAAGGTATTTTCGGTATCAAAATAAAAGATATATCTCTTATTTTTTTCATCTAAGGGATCAATAAAATATTTATAAGCCTGAATACATAATTGATGGCAAAGCTGAGTTTTACCAGTTTTATTACTACCGTAGATTAAATATTTCTTACCTGAATGGAATCCACCTCCTAAAATTTCATCAAAGTTTCTAGAACCTGAAGGAAGAACAAATTGGCTGTTTTTTTGAAAATCTAAGAAGGTAATAAATTTATTAGGAGTTAAAATCTGGTGTTCATTAACACCTAAAATTACATCAAGATCCATATTAATTCTATTAAGGTCATTTTGGTTTAAATATAATTTGTAAAGATATAAAAAAAATAACTATGGTTGTGAAATAAAAAACGAAAAATTAATTTAAAAATAAAGATATTAAATTGTGAACAAGGTAATCATCTTATTTTAAAAATCATAAAAGCTTACCTAATAAAATGGCTAAGAAGAAGAAAGAAACCTGTCCATATTGTGGAAAGAGCTTTGCGTATTTATCTCGTCACAAATGTAAAATAAAAGAACGTGTTGAAGGATCCTCTGATGAAAAATCTAAAGTTGAGAGGAGAATTGAAAGAATAGAGGAAAAGAAGAAAGAATTCACACGAACCCTACGTAAAGATGAGAAATTGATCTTAAATATTATCAATAAGGAAAAAGAGATATATTTCAATGATCTATTACAAAAAAGCAATAAGAAGCAAATTGATTTAGAAGAAATTCTAGAATTTTTAGTTCTACAATCGAAAATTAAAATTAGAAGAGAATTAGTGGAAGCTTCCTGGACAAAACATATATTTGCAATAGAAGAAATCGATATAAAAGTTAAAGAGATTAAAATTGATAAAAGTAAAAAGGATTTTGTATGGAATATGTTTTCCAGACAACCTTGTTTTATATGTCCCTTCCAAAGTAAATGTAGTGATACGAATACAGATCAATTTAATCCATTATTTTGTCCTTGGTTAACAGAATGGATTGAAATTTCAACAGTAGGCAAGGAATACAACATAAATTTTGAGGAAATTGAAACAAGTCTACAAGACATCTAATTATTTCTTAACCATACCAATAAGGTATATCTCATTACTTTGTTTCTTGGAAGACTCAGGCTTAAATGTTTTCAATGTTTTAAACTCGATCTTTACCCTTTTAACTAATTCATTAAAATCAGCTCCTTGAAAAGCTTTCATTACTAAATTCCCTCTTGATTTCAAATTGGCTTGTACAATTTCGAGTATTTTAAAGCAGAGATTAAGTTGTTTTAAATGATCTGAGAATTTATTTCCAATTTTATTAATTGAAGCATCGGACAATATCAGATCTACTTTACAATGAAAATAAGACTCTATTTTATCATGAATTTCGGGCTCTGTAAAGTCCATCTTAAGTAAATTTACATTTTCGAAAGGAGAAACCTTTTTGACATCAATTCCTAATATTTTATAATGATCCCGATGGTAATATTGATCCTTATACAAGTTTAAATTATCTTCGGCTATTTTTTTTGAAACTTGGAGCCATGAACCTGGAGCACATCCAAGATCTAAAATGTAAAAAGCTCTTTTGAAGATTTTGAATCTTCTTTGAATATCTAATAATTTATAAGCAGACCTTGCTCTATATCCTTCTCTTTTCGCTTGGATATATTGGTGATCTTGTTTATGAACTGTTTGTTTATTTGTCAAATTTTCTCCCACGTCTAATAATTTTGTAATTCTAATAAAACTTTTTTAAGTAATAAAATATCAATATTAATTTTTACTGATAAAAAATCGAAATGGGTTCTTGAAATCATATATCCTTTTTCCCTAATAGTTCTAATAATTGTATCTAATTTTGGAATATTTGGAATTTTAAGATTTCGACTTAATTTATGTATATTATAATAAAAGGGGGGCATGTCAATTTCTTCTTTAATGAGATTTAAAATTTTACTTATTCTATTTTTATTATTAATCTCTGAATTTTGATTTAAATTAATCATTTCGGTAATAAATTCTAAATTATGAATTTCATTCAACCATAGAGGCCCAGCATAGTCTCTATAATTCTTTTTATTACAAACGGGGCAAACTTCAGGAATTTCTAGAAGATTGTCTCTCAAAATTGAACGGTGTCCGCAATTATTACAATGAATCACATAACCATAATCTTTAAAAAACCGGGAAATTAACTTTTTCCTCTTGAAAGTTAAGCAGAAAGTCCTTAAGAAATGTGATGAATAGAATGTTAACAATGGGAGTATTCCCATATTGTTTACGTTTGCAATTCTAGATATAAAATAAATTAAAATACGGGCGCCTAATTCTTTACAATATTCTGTATTTAACGGTTTTGACATGTATTTACGAATACAACTTTTTTTTCTCACCCCAAAAAGAACAGCTGTATCTGTAGCTGTAATGCACAGGAGTCCATTAACTTTTTCAATGGCTTTAAAAGCAGCATCTAAATATATATTTGGAGTACCAAAGGGATCAATCGAGATTATATTTGGTTTTTTATGAGAGTCCTGAGAAGCTAACAGAGAATTTTGACCAACTTCAGTAAACAAGTAATTAGCGTCTTTGCGTGATACTTTAATTTGAGGGGGATGTTTATGCAGCTTATTTAAAGACAGATTTTTACGAATAAGATCAACTGCAATAGGATTAATATCATTGATATAGATTTCTGTTATGTTATTACATTCTTTCAGCATTCGAATAGCACTAATTCCTGAAGCGGCCATTGAATCTATTATTCTAAGAGAATCTGGTTCGTAGACATTATTATAAGCATTAATTGATAAATTAGTGATATCTCTGTTAATTTCCATTTGTCTATTATAAAATACCACCATTGATTTTGAAGGAATTGAATCCATATCAGAAGTATGAATATAGACTTTTGCACTTCCTTCATTAATTATTCTGACATCACTATTATGTACTTCTTTTTTTTTCATTATCTATTATAAATTATCTAAAATTTAAATTTAATATTATATCCATTTTAGAAAATAGAATAGGAGTGCTATGCTCTGAAAAGGGTAAAAATAATAATAAATCTATTTATCCTTCTTTAATCCATTATTGAAATCCTGATTTTGTCAATTTAGAATTAAATTTAAATCTAAAATTTTCAGGATGGTTAGTTAAAATGAACTTTCTCTTACTTAATGATTCAGTTCGCTCAATTTTTATGTCAAGCAAAACCCAATAATCCATTACTTTACCTCCGCTTTGTACTTCAATAATTTCTTCATCAATTCTTCTATTTACCTTCTCATTTACAATCAATATATTAATGTTATACGCTTGAATAAGATAGGTGAGGGTAGCTAAAATTTGATTTAAATTATAATTTAAATTATAATTCATTTCTTTTTTCTCTCTATTCAGCTCTAATCGATACAAATCTGTTAACGAGTCAATTACTATAAATTTATACTTATCTATTTTCTTATCTAAGTTTGTTAAAATTAAAAATTCTAAGTTGAATACAATCTTATACAAATCATTAAAACTCTCTAGTTGAATAAAAGTAATTTTTTCAAGCTGTTCTATAGGATCTTTAAGAATTTCATGTATTTTTTCAAAAGGGAAGTTAGGCTTAGAATAAATGAAGATTGATTTTCCATCATTTTTTGTAGAGTTCATCGCAGTTTGAAGGGCAAAGGTTGTTTTTCCAACCCCAAAATCACCCCAAACAGAAATTATCCCTGTATAAGGAGCGAATCTTTTAAATTGTGCATTTAGTGTTGAGATGGGAAATATCATTTAATTAAAATTTATTTATTTTATTTAATATTTTTAATTATAATTTGAGAAATAAAATATTATACGTATATACTGAGAATTTAAATTTCTTCTATAGAGTAAATCGAGAATTAAATCGATTTAATGTTAAATTTAAAGTCTTAAATGGATTGTCAAAAGTCCGGGATGTTGCCTCCGTTCTGCTCACAACCTCAGAAGATATTCTCAATTTTGGAGTCAACTATAGAAAGTTAAAGTTTCTCGTATATAATGAAAGTGATAACTTCAAATATTATATTATAAAAGTTTTAACAGCTTATAGAATTGGTTATAAAGAAAATTATTCCAATATAATCTTTTCCATTGATCCTGGATCGAAACGAATAGGATTGGTTGTTTTTATAGATGATTATTATTTAATTTCTCAAACCTTTTATGATAAAACTGGAATCATTGATTTCATTAAGGATTATATAATATGCTTTCAAATTGATAATCCTAATGTATTAACTTTGACATTCAAATTTGGAAGTGGAGTTTTACCACTAACAATTAATTTAATTGAAGAGGTTTTCAACCTCTATCAAAACAGAATGCTCTTAAAAATCTATTTAATTGACGAATCAAAATCTTCAAAAATTAAAATCCAGGATATAAAGAAGAAATTCAGAACAAAACACGAATTATCTGCATTAATACTAGCTTTAAGAAATGGTGTTGAAATAAGGCGATCAGAATTATTTATTAAATTTAACCAAAAAAGATTTCATGATCCATCTCAAGCAAAATATCCAGATAGCAGAGGAGAATTTAATAACTCAACGATAAACATTCAAGAACTAATAGAGAAATTAGTAAACGATGAAATTTCCTTAAGTGAGTCTTCAGTATTATTTCAGTAAAATCAAAAATCTATTATTATAAGTCACCTTTAGTAAGACATTAAGGGATATTTTTACTAGAAAAATGGTTAGCATCTCCTAAAGCTTATAAAAGTAATAATTTTTAAGGATGGTTAAAAATTCATTTTTTTCCTTAATGTAATTCATTAGAATATTGATAATTTAATCATTTGAAACAACCATGAAGAGAATAAAAAGTATTGATACCTTTCGGGGACTTGGTATGGTATACATTATGGTTGGACACATGATTGATTGGTGGTCTCGTCCGATGGATGATTGGTTATTTTTTGTATATGTATCTCTCTTTTCAGCTTTAGGTGCTGCTGGTTTTGTATTTATATCAGGAGTAAGTACAATAATTTCTTATAGAAAAAAGGTTGAAAAAGCAAAAAACACAGAAGGTTATAACTTAAAAATGATAAAAAGAGAATATCTACTTCGTTCAGTACTAATATTGGGTGTTGCTCTTGCTTATAATCTCATTGTAGTAATTGAATTCTCTGATCCTCTTATAATATGGAAATGGTTCATAATTTTAACCGTAGCAATTTGTTTATTATTTGCTTGGCCATTTCTAAAAACCTCAAAGATAGTAAGAATTATTATTGGAATTATGATTTGGATTATTAATCAAATTGTCTTAGCATTTCTATTGCCACATGAAAGTGAAATAAATTTTTCAGGAGTGTTATTCTATCTTTTTTATAATTCGTTAGATCAAAATCCAATTCTATCTTTCATTACTTTCTTTTTAATAGGAACTGTTGTAGGAGATGTTCTCTATGAGTTTTCATTAATAGAAAGTTCTAGTGAAAGGCGGATTGCATTTAGAAAAAAAATATTAATTCCATTTTTTTCAAGTGGTATTGTCTTAATTGCTATTGGGATTCCAATTTTATATCCAAATTTATTTACTGAAAAAATCCTTACAATAAATACGAATCTATGGTGGTTAATCTATTCTTTAGGGCTGGATATTATAGTTATTTTAATATTTTTCATAATTGAAGAATATAAGATTATAAAAACTAAATATAGCTACAAATTTCTATTTTATTTCTCCTATTATTCCTTAACTCTTTTTCTTCTACAAAATTTAAATTTCATTCTTTTTTATGATTTATTAAATAGATATAATATTTGGTTTTTTATTGTAGCAACTGTTATAACATATGGTTTGCTATTGAAATATTTATATAGAAAATTGGAGGGAAAAATTTCTTTAAAAGTACAAATTGGTCGAATAGCTATTTTAATGGCAAGAAAATTGAAGATATAAGACCTAACTACTAGCAAAGAAGCAAACTAATTAGAATTTTATATGAGTTCTAACGTACAATGGAAGTAAAACGAATTAAAAGTATCGATATTTTTCGCGGATTGTGTATGGTATGGATGATTGCGAATCATCTTATTGCATGGTGGTTAAACACAGACTATATGTGGATTCATAAACTTGCTATTATGATAATAGATCCCATTGGTGCTTCTGGATTTCTATTCATTTCAGGTGTAAGTATAGCAATATCATATAGAAGGAGATTGAGTAAGGTAAAGATTTCAGAAGATTACAACTATAGAATGATAAGGACCACACATCTTTTTAGAGCGTTGTTTGTTTTTATAGTTGCCATCTCTTACAATGTACCTATTACAGTATGGTATCACGATCCTAAGATGTTATGGTCTTGGTTTGTATTACAAACTGCTGCAGTTTCACTTTTTTTGGTCTGGCCGTTTCTGAAATCCCATAAATTGTTTAGAATCATTATTGCAACATTAATCATCATTTTGCAACAATTTGTAATTATCTGGTCAAGACCTTTTCAAGATGATTCAAATGTTTTAGGGGCACTTTTTCATCTTTTGTATAATCCCCCGGACCAAGATCCCATTCTTGTTTTTTTCCCATTTTTCCTTATTGGAACTATCATAGGAGATTTAATTTATAAAGTTATTTATGAAAGAAACGATGAAATCCATAATATTAAAATCATAAAGAAGCACATTTTTAATGTCTTGATAGTAGGGGCATGTTTAATAGTTTTAGGTGTTTTGCTTAGCTTCGTAAAGTTTTTAACAGGCATCAATTTTTATGGCTCATATCTCGATCGACAAACTCTTTCATGGATTATATATTCATTAGGAATTGATTTAGTTTTGCTTAGTATATTACTTTTATGTGAGTTTTCTGAGAGATTCAAGGTAAAAAAGAGTTATAAGTTTATATTCTACTACTCTTACTACTCTCTCACCATTTATCTAGCTCATAATATATTTTTCTTCTTATTTCTGAACCAATTGGACCCGATTATTTTTAGTTTTGTTGGTCTATTAGCTTTTATTTCTATGGGAGTGGTATTACGAGAGATATATAAGATCTGGGGGTGGAGAGCTTCAATTAAAGCAACAATTAGTAAATTGAGTCAAATATTGACACTTAAAATTGAGGAAAGAAAGGAGAGAAATATAAAAAGAGAAAGCTTAAAAAAAATCATATAAATTTAAGGTTAAATGAAGGAAAGAATTGATATTCTATTAGTTGAGAGAAGGTTAGTAGAAAGTAGAACTAAAGCCCAATGGTTAATTAAAAAGGGCTATGTCTATGTCAATAATAAGCAAATTCTAAAACCTGGTAAGAAAGTAGAGAATGCTCTTCAAATCAAGTTAGAAAAAAAATTTCCTTACGTAAGTCGCGGAGGATTGAAATTAGATGCGGCTCTAAGAGAATTTTCGATTTCCGTAGAGAATCAAATTTGTGCTGATATTGGCGCTTCAGTTGGAGGTTTTACAGATTGCCTAATTCAAAATGGAGCTAAAAAAGTATATGCTATTGATATTGCTTCAAATTTATTACACCCATCACTGATTTGTGAGAAGATGAGAAAGAAAGTAATTCCTATGTCAGGAATTGATGCTCGAAGTCCAATATCTATAGAGGAAAAAGTTGAAATATGCACTATAGATGTTACATTTGCTTCTTTAAAAACAATTCTACCCAATTTGAGAGATTTAATGGTGAAGGATGGGAGTATTGTAGCATTAGTAAAACCTTTATTTGAATATGAGTTTCAAAGCAATAGCAAATTAGAAGTCATTCAAGATTCTACTTTATTATCGCAAATTCTGGATGGGCTTATTAGATGGTGTAAAAAAAATCATTTATATCCTAGAGGAATTATCAGATCTCCTGTATTAGGGAAGGAAGGAGCGATAGAATTCTTTATTCATATCAAGTTTGATAAATCTTATCTCGAACCTGATTTTAAAACAATAATTAAAAAATGTTTAGAGTAGAGAATGAGAGAGAGAGTTAATAAGGTTTCTTTTATTTAGATGGATAGTTTTTGAAAAGATGTCCCCATTCTGTTTGGAAAAAATCCCTAATCCTTTTTTTACCTATGGTAGGATACCAGAGCATATCATGATAAATCATAGAGGCATAAGTTGGTGCTAGAAAGAAGAGTTCATTACGAAATAAGGGATAAATAAAGTGCAAAGGTCCTTTTCTTACCATTTGGTCTCCCCATATTACTACACTTCTTTCAACTTTAAAGTTCCAGTTAATTTTAGAGATATCTTCTCCAATTAGTTCGATTTGATCAAAATCGCCACATCCCAAGCCATCATCATGAGCTAGTTTTATAGCAGGTATTGTTAATGGTTCAAATCCTAACATATGAGAAACTACAGTATCAACAGCAACTTGATCATACCCTGCAAGTAAATAATTTTTGATTCGGGGTATCATTGTTCGTGGACCTGCCCCATCACCACATACACTTCCATCGACAACAGAGAAGATTTGAGGATGGATTTGTTTTTGGATGATTAGAAGATCTACTAGAACTTCAGACATATATTGATGAGAGAAATGCCTTCTTTTTGTAAGTAAACCTCCAAAAGCATTTTTCATAGCACAAGTTATACCACCATGTTGCATTTCTTGAGAGGTCTTCTTTAAAGAACCACCAATTGCTCCGGTATGACCATGAGTTTTCATTGTTGGGAGATGAATAATTGGTTTCCCAACATAGAATTTGGGAATTTTAAATCCCTCAGGAAATATTTTTGAATCTAATGCATGTAATTTTTTATTTTTAAGAGCAATAAATTTAGGTCTTAAGGATTCATATGATACAAAAGGAATTCTTGTCAAAGGTATAAACCAAACACCATATTTCTTGATAATAGGTGTCCATTTGTTTCCTTCTAAGCCTTTCTCTATATTAGTTACAACTGTTCTATTTTCAGCAGTAAAGATTTTTCTAGGGTCATATCCATCTTCTATCATGGTTTTTATTACTCCTTCTAGTTGCCATGGAGGACTAGAGCATGCAGGGAAAAATTTTGACCAACTTAAATTTAATTTAACAATTATTTTATCTTCTTTTCTTATAGATTTTTGATAATCAGCAATATACATTAATTTTTGATAATCTGCCAACACATTTTTAGGAGATGTTTTAACTACAAAAACTTGAGAGTCTTTTGATGTCATGATTTTGATTAAAGAGAGATAGGTATAATTGGTGGCTTTTAATTAATATTTAAATGATCTAATAATCTATTCTACTAAAATTTAATTCAAAAAAAGGATGAAGAGTAAAATATAAGAAAATTTGAAATTAGTAAATAAGATTAACTTAATCTGAGATATAGGTCATACCTTCATATGATTTCTTTTCTTTTTTGAATGGCAAACACATCATATAATGTTCCCCTCCAAGATGAATCCTTTGAGGATCATCTACACCACATCCTATGTGATCCCCCTTTTCTTGACATCGAGGGTGAAATGGGCATCCCTCAGGGGGATTTATTGGACTGGGAACATCACCTTTTAGTATTATCCGATTTGATTTTGAGCTGGGATCAAACGTAGGGCGTGCCGATAGCAAAGCTTTTGTGTATGGATGGGTTGGATTATAAAATACTTCATCAATAGTTCCTGTTTCTACAAACTTACCTAAGTACATTACAGCAATTCTATCAGCGATATGTTGTACTACACTGAGATCATGAGTAATAAATAAGAAAGATAAATCAAATTTTTGCTGGAGATCTTTTAATAAATTCAAAATTTGGGCTTGAACAGATACATCTAAAGCAGAAGTTGGCTCATCTAAAATTATTACTTCAGGGTTGCATGCTAATGCTCGAGCTATAACAATTCTTTGCTTCTGTCCTCCTGAGAACTCATGAGGATATCTGTCCAAATGCTCGGGTTTCATTGAGACAGTTTCAAGAAGTTCTAATACTCTTGCTCGAATTGCTTTTCTACTTTTCATTCCCATTAAGATTTTAAGAGGTTCTCCAATAATATTTACTATTTTCCATCTTGGATTTAGGGATGCATCTGGATCTTGGAAAACCATTTGTATCTTTTTACGTAAAACTTGTTTGAAATTTTTGTTATCAATTCGTTTATCATTGAAATACAGTTCACCTCCTGTGGCTTGAACCAAGTTTAATATTGTGTTTCCTATAGTTGTCTTACCACATCCGCTTTCTCCAACTAGACCTAATGTTTCTCTTTTATATAGGTTAAAAGTAACTCCATCTACTGCTTTCACTTCGCCAATCTTACGTTTAAACAAACCGCCATATATTGGGTAATATGTTTTTAAATTCTTTGCTGAAATAATAACTTCTCTTTCTCTTTCTTGTATAACTGGACTTTCTTCTTCTGCTATTGTCATGTTTTTAGACCAAATTATATTATTAACTTTTTTTAGATTTTAAAAGATTGTTTATCCTCTTTTTCCCCCCACTCGTATTTAGGTGAGTCTTTAAATTGAGGATCATAAAGATGACATGCGATAAAATATCGATCTGATATTTCTTTTAATGGGGGTTTTACTTTATCGCAAACTTCTAATCTATAATCGCATCTGGGATGAAATCTACATCCTGATGGAGGATATATTAAATTAGGTACCATTCCTCGAATAGTTTCTAGGTCTTGATTTTTCTTTTCAATACTTGGAATTGCCCCGATCAAACCCTGTGTATACGGATGGCGAGGTTTTTTGAAAAGTTCCTCTGCGGTAGCATATTCTACAATATTTCCACTATACATAACTGCGACCCGATCACATAATTCAGCAATTATCCCTAGATCATGCGTAATTAAAAGGATAGATGTTTTAAATCTTTCTTTCAAATCTTTCATCAAATCAAGGATTTGAGCTTGTATTGTAACATCTAAAGCAGTAGTAGGTTCATCTGCAATTAATAGAGCAGGATTACATGAAAGTGCCATTGCAATCATGACACGCTGTCTCATACCACCACTTAATTCGTGGGGATATCGATCTAAAATTCCCTTAGCATCAGGAATTCCAACTTCATTAATAATTTGTTCTGATTTATCTAAAGCAACATCTTCTAGCGTTGGGATATGAACTGTTTCTTTTTTAAGTTGTTTTAGTCTAAGATTGATTTCTTTCTTTTCCTCATCTGATAGGGGATTCTCCTTATCACTTAAAGCCAATTTTAGTTCTTTTATTTCTTCTCTCTTTCTATTTCTTTCTAATCTTCGATTATCAAGCTCATGATGAAGTTCTACATCTTGATGTAACATAAAGACTTCTGAAACTTGCTTACCGACTGAAAAAACAGGATTTAATGAATTTAAAGGATCTTGAAAGATCATAGTAATATCTTTACCTCTGTGTAGTCTTACTTCTGATTCCTTTAATGCTGTAAGATTCTGCCCTTTAAAATAAACTTCTCCGTCTATTATCTTACCTGGAGCTCGGACAAGCCGCAGAATAGAAAGAGCAGTTACTGATTTACCACATCCTGTTTCCCCGACAAGTCCAAGTACTTCATCTTCGTAAATGTCAAAAGACACTCCGTCTACCGCTTTAACAATTCCTTCTTCCGTATAGAAATAAGTTTTCAAACCTTTAACAGAAAGTAATAGTTTTGAAGATATATTTTTTGTATCTGGTTTTATATTGGAAATGTCTTCTTCTGTATCAACTACTTTCATTATCGCTTTTTCCCAATGGTAAATAAATTTTATTCAAAGAAAAAAATGGTACAAAATATTATAAGTTTTTCATTCTTGGATCTAGAGCATCCCTCAGTCCATCGCCTACTAACATAAAACCTAATACTGTTAAAAAAATCATGAATCCGGGCCATAATGACGCCCAAGGTGCTTCAACTAATTGTGCTCTAGCTATATTAACATCGTTTCCCCATTCGATCATACGAGATTGATTGAATCCTAAAAATGAAAGTCCTGCTAATCCTAAAATTACTCCTCCAATATCAAAAGTAAAAGAGATTATAATTGGTTGAATACAATTAGGTAATATGTGTCTAAACATTATTCTCAAATTTTTTGCTCCAGCAACTCTAGCTGCTTCTACATAGGGGAGTTCTCTTGCTTGTAATACATTTCCTCTAATGAGTCGGGCATAATAAGGAATTCCTAAAAAACCCCATACCAATAAAATTATTTCTATATATGGCCCATAAATAGCGATGAGTACGAGGGAAAGTATTAAACTGGGAAATGCTAAGAATACATCACATATTCTCATTATAAGCGAATCTACCCACCCTCCGAAATAAGCGGAAATGACTCCAAAAAACATTCCACCAACAACACTAATCGTAAGTGAAGGCAAAGCAATAGTAAGAGATGTTCGAGCCCCCCATATCAATCTTGATAAGACATCACGCCCTAAATCAGTTCTACCTAAAGGGAATTCTGGTGATGGCGGTGCCCAACTATTTGGTCTTGCTGCCATGGCCTCTCCAAAAGTTTGTGGAGAAATCCAAGGTGCAAACACTGCTAAAGTAACGACAAAAAATACGATTAAGATGCCTATTACTGTTAAAACATTTTTCATTCTCCGCATAAACTTTCTTTTACTACGAGCTCTTTCATATGCTATTTCTCTTGTGGTTAATTCCTCCAACCGTGATCCTGGTATCAAGAGAAATTTAATATTTCTAAAAATCCATGAAGTAACCTTTTGGGGGATTTTTCTTGATTCTTCTAATTCTTTTTCTTCAACTTCTACCAAAAGCTCTTCCATATTTTATTTCACACTTCCTCTTTTAATTTAATTAATTATTATGTATATCTAATTCTTGGATCTAAAAGAGCATACATTATATCAGTAAATAAGTTTGCCATTATGAAGATTATGGTTATAAGAAATACCAATGCGTTTAATAACCAATATTCACCTAACGTAATAGCATCGATGAACAAAGTTCCGATTCCATCAAGATTAAAAACTGTTTCAGTGAGGACTGCACCTCCTAACAAACCTGCAACGCTTAAACCTATAATAGTTACTGTTGGTATCATCGCATTTTTTAATGTGTGCTGGTGTATAACGTTTTTTTCTTTACATCCCTTTGCTCTAGCGGTTCTCACATAATCCTGTTCCATGACTTCTAGCATGCTGCTTCGAGTTTGTCGCGTAAATGATGCAATATAGATGAATGATAAACAAAAAACAGGAAGAATTAAGTGCCAGAGGTAATCTCCAATTAAATACCATTCACCACTGATAAGAGAATCTATTAAAAAGAATCCGGTTACAAACGGTGGGGGAGCATACGTAGGACTTTTATAACCTGATGGTTCGAACCAGCCAAGTTTCCAAGCTACAGAATATTGTAATAACATTCCTAAGAAAAATACTGGAAACGAAACACCAACGAGAGAAAATCCTCTAACTATCGTATCTGCCGCTTTATTTCTGTGAGTTGCTGAAATGACTCCTGCTTTAATTCCTAGATAGGCAGCAATTATCATCGAAAAGATTGTAAGATCTATTGTTCTTGGTAATCTTTGCATGATCAAATCCCAAACTGGCATATTTTTCACTTTATTTACAGAAACTCCCCAATGTCCTGTAAACAATTCCCCTAGATATCTAAAATATTGAATTATTATAGGATCACAAAGTCCAAGTCTGCATTTCATATCCTGGTATTGGGCTTCACCATAATTATGCACACCTGCTGCGGCTAATTTAGCGGCAACCGGGTCAATTGGCATCATTCTTGACAGTATAAAAGTCAATGTTAAAACTCCGAATAAAACTGGAATCATTACGATTATTCTTCTTAAAATATATTTTAAAAGACTCATAAACACATCATCCTCTATATGTTTTAAAAAATTTTACATTTTTGGTTAATTTAGGTTTGAGTTACCTCTTCTATTAATACTTTCTTTTCTAGTTTACGTCTTTCTTTAATTATAGATGCTAAAATGGCAGCAAGAAGATTTGTACATAACAGTGATACAATGGTCAATAAGCCCTCAACTGTATAAAAATAGATGTAGATAACACGAATATCAAAATCATAAATAAACCAATACCAAATCCACGACATTATTAGTATTGCAGGGATGAGCCAAATACTGTTTCTAATCGCATATTCAAAGAAATTTTCTCTTGATGCCATAATAAATACAATAGCAAAAAGAATGATAAATGAGAGAAAAGTTGTTGGATTAAATAATACTTGATATAAAAATATCAATTGCATTCCAATATTTTTTCCTTTAGCATTACATACATATCCAAAAAACAAAAAATAAAGCAGCAAGATTGCCAGTATGAAGTTACCCTGTCTCCCAATATCAATTTTTCCTATTTTCATTATTTCTACTCTAAATAGCGACCGTAATTGTATAATGGTAACATTATTAAAATTACATATTGCAATAAATGATCCTTTAAATAATTATTCTAGTGGAAGGATTAATTTTCTGGTTATTCCAATTAAAATAATGTTTGTTTTAAATTGGGTTAGTAATGGAGAGTACACTCATGTAGGTTCCTCTGATAAAAATAATTGTGAATATTGAATATTTTCTATGAATCCTTAAAAATAAGCTTAAAAAAAAAAAATTAAATTAAAATTATATTATCATTTTATTTTGTACTTTTTATGCAGTCCATCTACCCATATACATTTCCCAGGTCCACATGTCTGCTAAGGCATTGTATGCGGTGTAATGAAAATCAGTGGAGGAACAGTAAGTTACCAAACTTGTAAATGCAGGAGCTTGTGGATATTTCCATTCATGATCAGGTGTAGTTACATCAAAGAGATAAGATTGTAGGTGCATATAGATTTGTTGTCTTGCAGCTGGAGAGGTTGTAACTGCCGCTAAAGCTAATTGCGAATTTACATGAGGATCATTTATATGAGCAAAGTTAGAGTGAGAAGCAGGGTTAAGCAATGGATCCATCATGTTAAATGCATCAAGATAATCTGGACACCAGCCAATATAAGACAACTCCATATCCCATGGATGATTTTCACCAGTATCCAAATAATCACTCCAGGTTCTTACTGTTTCAGTGATGCTAACTCCTATTTTGTCAAATTGTTGAGCGAACAAGAGATTCATTTTCTCATTGCTGACTGATCCAAAGTGACGATTGACTTCTATGGTTCTGAAGGTTGCTCCGCTCCAAAGAGCATCATCTGGTCCAGGATTTGATACATTCCATCCCACACCATAACCCATACTTTGCATGATTGTTCGAGCCATTTCTATATCCAAATCAACAATTGTAACTGAAGCATTATGACCTGGCATAGCTCGAGGTACCATCGCTGGCGCTCGAACTACTAAACCTTGATAAATTTCATCAGTAACGTAGGTATAGTTGATCGCAAATTGTAATGCTTTCCTCCAGGTTACGTTTAATCGTGGTCCAGAAGGAGGAATGCCAGAATAAAATTCAAAATAGTAGTAGCACAATCCTTCTCCAAGTTGGAGTACGTTATGATACTGACTTGTATTGAATGTATCCTTCATATCTGGTAACATTCCTTGCAGGTAATCAATCTTTAGGGCTAACATATCCATGTTTCGAGAAACATCATCTTCATTAATATCAAGGACTACTACATCTGCGGCTCTAGCAAATGGTCCTTTCCAACCAGGTTGATCTGCTCCCCAGAAGTTTGGATTCTTTGAATATCTCACTTCTACATCAATAGTAACTGGAGCATCCATAATATATGGACCAGTTCCAGTCAGAGTTTCTGTTGCCATATCTAGATATCTAAATTTATAATCATGGTCAGGTTTCATCATAAAACTGGCTGCAAAACACATCAAATCCAAGAATGGGGCAAACTCAACATTTAAATCAATTGCAATTCTCATATCATTTACCTTTGAAACCCCTGAAATCATAGGAGTTACACCATCAGGTAAGAAATATAAGGAGCTTGGAAAGCCTACCCATGCCGTAGCATTATCTTGTAGGTTACCAGAATAGTTACAGAAGAAGAGAAGTCTATTAAGGTTCCATAGGGCTGCATCAGCATCGAAAGCAGTTCCATCAGAGAAGGTTACTCCGGGTCTAATATTAAATTCAATGTGATCAGCACCTGTCCATACCCAACTTGTAGCGAGTACTCCAATAATAGGATAATTAGGATGATCAGACACATTGTACTGAACTAATCCTTGAAGAACTTGCTGTTGAATTTGAAAGGAGGGAACATCCCAACAATCGACAGGATCGATCGTATCTGGATTTGTCGCAAACCCGATGACTAAAGTTTTCTCTTCCTCTGGAATGATTGTAACATAACCACCGCTTATAGCGAGTATTACGTTACCGACACCAGAAGCTGCCAGAATGACTGCAAGAATTATTATTGCTAAATTTTTCTTTTCCATTTCCATATTGAATTCACTAAAAATTGTTTTTTCTAGTTATTTTTTTTAGATTTGTTGTTAGTTATGTTTTTAAATTCGTAAGCTTATAAGTTTTTTCAT
This sequence comes from Candidatus Thorarchaeota archaeon, assembly GCA_048882645.1. Classification (GTDB taxonomy): domain Archaea; phylum Asgardarchaeota; class Lokiarchaeia; order Sigyniarchaeales; family SOKP01; genus Loki-b32. The sequence goes on along the minus strand of JBHLRJ010000044.1, from coordinate 9,330 downwards.
TTTTTTTTAATTTTTCTCGGAAATCATATAACGTTTTTTAATAGGCTTTAAATAAGCCTATTAATGATTCCTCTAGATATGATTAAACAATAGAAAACCTGTCAAAAAGGTTAACTTACTTACTGTAATTCCTTTTTGATCAGTTAAACTGTTTTAAAGTATAATAAAATCATGGAATTTTATAGGTGTGGGAAAAAAGTGGGAATTATAGTAGATCTAAGATTATTTCAAAATAAAAGGAATAGAATAGAATTCCCATTAGCAATACCCCAGCAATAATTATCCCCTTATCGAAAAATGCTCTTTCTGTACTCCTTGCAATTTCCGGTTTGGATGAAGTTAAATACATGTATCTTAATAGTAGATATAAGGATATTGGTATAGTGAGGATGGAAATATATCCATTAGGTGTCGGGTTTGGTAGTAGTAATTCAAATCTGTCAATGAGATATAGTGAATATGTTACGAATAGGGCACCAGCAACCATAACATGGAACTGGTCCAAAAGTTTTAGAGAATATTGATCGTAAATCTTCTTATGCTCAACAGCCTTCTCTTTACCAAGGTATATCAGATCACCTTTTCTTTTCGCAATACTTAAAAACACTGCTATTTCAAATATTGCAATAAACAACCACGGAGAAACAGATCCCTCTATTATTATGCAACCTGCTAAAGCTCTCCATATATATCCTGTGGATAGGATAATAATGTCAATAAAAGCATATCTCTTTAAAAGAAGATTATAAAGTTGACCAGTAATGATTATTAAAATTATCATAAAAATTAAGCCATAGTTTGGTACGATAAAGATCAGACCAAAAATGATAATAAGAATTAATATGAATAAAAGAACTATAGTAAAAGTTTTTGATATCGCCCCAGATGCTAAAGGCTTCTTCTTTAGTTTTTCTTCATGTAATTTATCTTGTTCAATATCTCTAAGATCATTAATGATATAGTTAAATGAAGAAGCACAGCATAACAATATAAAACCGACAATAAGAGGAAAATACAGATCTATTTCAAAAAGACTATTACTAAAAAAAAATCCCACAAAAACCATTATGTTTTTATAATATTGTCGAACGCGTAAAAGACGTAAAATATCTCTAATCTTTTTCAACATTGTTAACATCTTTAAATACTCATTTATATTAAATTTTATTACGTTAGAACAATTCTATTTGGTTTAAATTTCTTCAAGATTTTATACCCTAAACGACTAAAGAGGCTAGTTTCTGATTTTAGTTGAATCATAGCGCTATTGTATTCAAAATTAATCGTTTCTATGGAATTATAGAGAATTTTAACTTCCTTGTCAAATATATTTTTTAAAATAAGGAAGGAAGTTATATCACTCTCCTCTGTTTGCATTTTGTTACTGAAATCCTCGGTATTCATTTCAATCTGTTGAATATAACCCATTTCTATATTATTGACTGGTTTTTTCATGTATAAGTGAATTAAAATTTGATTTTTTTCCAACCAGCTTAATATTTTTTTTTCAGAGCTCCTATAAGTAGAACTTTTACTGATTGGTAAGAATATCGTTTTTGGTCGAATAATTAACTCTTTAAGGTTATATTTCAATTGCTTGTGATCTTCAGCTTTAGTTTTATTATAAGGGGAAAAAGTTAGTTTGTACTCTTGTAAACTTTTGGCTGGAGAAATAGCTACACATTCCATTATATTTAGAGTACCTTTAGTTTTAAAGAATATTTCTTTATTTTCAAGATCTTTCACAGTCGCTATTGAATTTGGGAGTTTTGTCTTTTTAATTGATTTGGTAATTTCGTTATTACTTTTATCTAAAAAAATATAATTTCTGTCTTCAATTCCACCTTTTAGTGTTATATTCTTTAAAATTAATGGTTCATTGTTATTCAAATAATATATCTCATCCAAATCAACAGGAGAATATGAAAATAAAGCTTTTTCTAAATGTTCAGTTTCATTCGTTTTTAAATTTTTAATTATAAATTCATCAATACTGCATATATCATCATAAAATTGAACGTCATTTAAAAGTCCAAATATAACTTCATCAGTAACCTTGTTAGTAAAAACATAATTTCTATTTAAATCATTTTTGTAGAATTCTTTTCTTTTGAGATTATGAAATAACAATGAAATGTTGGATATTTGAAAATATTCTTTAAATTTTTCATTAGCAATTAATTTAAACGCATTTCTCGAAGGTTCCAGATTTTTCGCATATTTTTTTTGTATTGATTTCTTTAAACACATAAAAGGTAAAAGAGCTTCTTTTCCCGGTTTTAATTTGTTATCTAAAATTGATGCAATCCGATAGTAGCTTGGAGGATGTGAATTTATAAGATTACTTAGTAGTGACATTCTAGAGGGTTTTATTATTGAATTGTATAAGTAGGATGCTGTATTGAAGTAATCTAATAATTGATTCTCATTTGATATTTTTTCTTCACTCAGCAACATAGTATTTAATCCGATTTCTCTTCCTGTAGCATAGAAGCTTTCTAAATTATAAAGAGCCTTAACAAGCTCTCTTCCATACCCTGCATTTTTAGCCTTTAAATCTGCTTTTCCCTCTAGAAACCTAACAAAAACAAAGAGAATAACATATATTACTATGTTTAAAATGATGAAATTAAAGAGGGGAATTTGTGGATTACCAAAAGTATAATCGTAAAAAGTTGCTGGAATACCAAATATCATTCTTATTACTAGATCTCCCGTTGTTATAAATGTTAGTATAAGTGTATGTTTCCCTTTTGTATGAGCTAATTCATGTGCTACAATACCTTTGAGTTCATCTTTTGGGATTTTGTCGATATCGTCAGCAATTATAGCAATTCTTTTATCGAAAAATGAACCGTATGCCATAGCATTTAAAATTGGATATTTTCCAATGCCTGCTTTTACGTTTCCTTTAATTCCTATATCGTTTTTAACTTTCTCGATTAATTCTAGTAGGTTTTCATTTTTTATTCTTCTAATGCCTAGTAATTTATCTAATATTCCACCTGAGATAAAATATATTATCCAATTAACCACAATTAATACAAAGTATATATTCATAAACAATTCATGAATTTTGAATCTATTCGAAGCGAACGGGGTTGATAAAATAAAATTAAAAGGAGTATTGATTAATATATATTGATTAAGTATTACAACAGCTAACCAAGCAATAACATACAAAAACAGAGTCAAATATTCCGGGCTCATAAATCGCCATACAACAATGTATTTTCTTCCAAAAAGTATGAAACCCAAAATAAGAATAATCCAAAAAGAAAAAGCAAAACTAGTATTGATGATATAAGGCTTTTTTAAATAAAATGAAACAATTCCAGCTATAAAGATGACATTGTAGGTTACCGATGATATGATGAGAATCTTATTGAGAACGGGATAATCCTTTAATTCGAAAATACCAATCCACAAGTATATTGAAAATGCACCCATTATTGATGTCAGGATATCTTTAGTGAAAAATAATATTACAAATAGGAAAAACAAAATAGCAACAATATCACTCATCTCACTTCTTTTACCATTTCTCACCCAGTGATAGAATTCTTCATAGGTAAATATGTAGAGGATAGAACTTATCCAAAAGCTCCAATCTTGTATAAGTTCTGACAAAGTAATTTGTAGTAAAAATATAATAATTGTATAAAAAAAGCCTATTGAGCCAAAAATATAGATAAAAAACAAAAAATACCTAATAGAAGATTTCACTATACTAGTCCATCTTTTTTAGAATTTAAGGATTTCATTTTATTAATTTGCCACCAGAAATATCGGATAGTCAGATAATACCATAGAATAAGTCCGATAGCAATTAAAATTAAAAGTATAATATAATCAATGGGTATTTTTATAAATCCTAAGTTAATTTGTCCAAGTGAAAGTGGTAAGATAAGATATTCAACTATAGAGAGAAATATTACCGCTGCAGTTAGTAAAAGAATCATTAATACAACAACGCCCCGAATTCGGGGGAACTTATACATAAAAAATGCTGTAGGGACTATAACTATTAAACATATTACTATAAATAGTACAATATCTAATGATCCATTAGTGAGTAATGTGAATCCAACAGCTAATATTGCAAAAAATCCACAGATTATTGAAATTGCATAAAAATTCTTTACTAATTTTGGTTCTGTTAAGGGCCCTTTAGCCAAAATTAATCTTGGAAGTGTTAAAGCTGCATCCTTTTGACCAGAAGCTTTAATTGTATCATTTTCAAGTAGGATTATATCATCTTTTCCTTCTCTAATCTTATCGCTTTCAAGAAATCCACGTACAGAATAAAGTACATAAAAACTATTAAAAATATGAATCAATAAAACACAAATAGTAGCCACTTCAAGAGATCCGAATAACATAATACCAGCTATCATAGCACCCATGGTTAGCGTCCCTATATCTCCAGGAAATATTTTTGCAGGATATTTATTAAATAAATAAAAGGGGATTAAAACGGCAATTACTGGTACCGTAAAGATTACTCCTTGTGCCGAATTCCAAATTAAGCTGCAAACAAAAAGAAAGCTAACGGCAATTAAACAAGTACCAGATCCCTCGCCATTATATCCTTCTAGCATATTTACAGTGTTAGCTGATATTGCGATGATAAAGGGGATTAAAATCGGATATATGATTGTCAATCGCGTTTGATCAAGAAACGGGAGTATTGGCGATTGAATTTCTATAATCTTAAAGAAATTAGCAAATAAAATGATTGTTCCAGATAAAATTGAGAAAAGAATTTTGTATCGCGATTTGAGTTTTATTCGATCATCAATAAAGCCAATCGCAGCAGATAGTAAAACAGTTAAAAGGAAAATTACTATTTCGTTAAGAAAGCTAATGAAAAATATCATTAAAAAGAAAGATGCTATAGTAAATCCAATAACTATGCTGATGCCACCAGATTCGGCTACTTCTGGTCTTGAATTTTTGTGGATATCATAGCCTACATACTTTTTATGTTTTAAAAACTTAATTAAGTAAGGAAGAATAAAATAAGTAGTGAGGAATCCAACTAAAAAAATGATAATTAAGAAAAATATTTCCAAGAAGCCCCAATTTAGTTCAGATAAAGGGATCATAATTTATCTTAATATTGATTTTTTCTATTTCAGAAAAACTTAAGATTTAAGATGAAAAAATAAAATATTTGATGGCGTATTAAATTTTTTTATTTTTTAATAAAGCTTACTGGTTATTTAATAGTTTTTTAGGTTTCAAACATTATTCTGTTAAACACAGCATATCAATGAACTCCCTTTTGTTTATTATCCTTTAGGATCGATCAATCCCGCAAGTATTTATTTAAAAAAAAATTTAATAAATGGAGATGGTCGAAGTTACTTTTGGTTTAGTATTTTTGACAGGTTTGTATGTTGGAATTACACCGTGCATTTTACTAATGCTGAGTGCATTCGGTACCTCTTTAATACTAACCGAGGATAAAGGAAAATTTATTAAAATTTCATTTGGTTTAATCTCGGGAATGATTTTCACTTATGTAGTTATTTCTATTTTATTAATTAATTTTCTAGAAATCTTGGAAGATATAAATTTCATAATTAAATACTTTTTCGCAGGGATCTTAATTTTTATTGGTATTTGGCAGATAATTGAATCAAAGAAAGAACAGAGTAGAATTTTTAGCACACCTGAAAAGGTTAAGACAATGTTAAAGGATTTCATTGAAAAAAAAACTGGGTTCTATGCATTTTTGGTGGGGATTATTTTTGTACTCATTAAAATTCCTTGCTTTGGATTAATTTATATAACTTTATTAGAATCACTTTTCACCAATCCATTGATTTTTTTCTTTATTGTAGTATATCTCACTGGAATGATCATCCCGATTGTCTTAATCTTAGTTTTATTAAGATTAGGATTAGAGTCAACAAAAGTGAATGAGTGGAGATTGAAATATCGTACTTATCTAAGAATTTTAAATGGTGTGATTTTAATTTTTTTAGCTATGTATCTTCTATTGTTCTAGAAGATCAACATAAGATTGATTTTCTATCGATGAGTAAAAGGATAAGAATATATAATATCGAAACCCTTGCTAGGTTGTCCTCTTGTAACTAAAATTTATTTACAAGAATCATCCATATTGATATTATTTTGAACAAAAGTTAGCTGATTTTTAAAGAGTCCACTTTCTCCTCTCATTGTATTAATTTTCAATATTCAGCGACCTCCACATCCATCTCTATCTCCTGGACCATCGCTACTTCCATTATCATCTCCACTATCATCATCAAGTACTATGATTGGATTTGTAATCGCAACGAGTATAGAAAGAGCGACTGTTGCAACTACTACAGTGGTAAAAATCAGGAAACCAGCTTTTTTAATTGAGATTTTTCCGGGTTCTCTTAATTGTGACATTTAGTTTTCTTCTTTTTTGTTTGATTTTATTTTTATCTATTTATTACTAAATTTATAAATTTAATTTAATTCTCATTCAGTTGTTTGGAAATATTGAATCTATTTAGAAGAGAGAATAATAATAGCCCGGCACGGATTCGAACCGTGGTCACGGGGTTCAAGGCCCCAGATGCTTGGCCAGGATGCTTGATATAGTCATACTGTATCAACCTACACCACCGGGCTATGTATTTACGATGGTATTTATTAATTTGTGTTAAATGGTTTTAAATCTTGGTTAAAAAATTCATCATCTAATAAATTTTTATTCTTTTTAAGGAACTCAATTTCCTTTTCTTCATCTCTATACTCATCAGGAAGCATATGTGGTATCGTATCTATTATAGGGTACCACCTATTACACTTATTGCAGTATAATAATCCTGACTCGATTTCTGTTTCAATTTTTAACTTATTTAAGAAATGTAATTCCGGAAGAATGTCTTCTATGAGATTTGGATCAATCTTATCGTAAAAATCAGATAGTTTAGATTTAATTTGGGATTTTGCTATTTGAAAGCAATTTTTACTTATTTCATTGGCTGTTTTATCAAAGATATTATCAAACTCATCTATGCTTGAAATTATCAACTCAAGATATGTTTTCATAGGTGTTTTTTTAATTATCACATTGTCCTTAAGATATAATTCATCATTTTTATAAGAAATCTCGATAATTTTATCATTTTTGATGGTTTCCAATTCGTTGTTCCTATATATTTTTAAAAAATTGGTGAATTCTTCTGTATCAGTTTCAAATGAAAAGATATAAAGGTTTAGTGGAAAATGTTTATCAATAGGGCATGCTAATATATCAAAAAGCCAAGGTTTCATGATTAATAGCTCGTAAAAAAAATAATATTTTAGAATAGGTAACTTCTTAATTGTTGAATAAATTTGTCAATAGTTCTATCAATCTTTTTCTGTCTTTTCTTGAAATCATCAGATAGTTTTACATAAGCAGCTCTTGAAGGCAATCTACCTCTCTTATATCTAGATTCTAGGAGGTTTAAACTATCTTTAATACTTAATCTCTCAACTTCAAGTACATCCAATCGTTTTACTATATTCTCAAATGCTTCTCCGGATTCTATTAATATTCTTTTGAATGGTATTAGTTCTTGTTGAATTTCCTCAATTTTTGAGTTATTTTTTCCTGTTATGTTTTTTAAATTCTTCTTTGCGATTTTCTTTCTTTTTGCATTTTCTTCAGCTTGTCTAATTTCTAAAATAAGAGCATTTTTTTCTTCGTTTAAAGAACAAAATTCTCGAATTTCATTTACAGGAATAAATTCTTTTTTTAGTAATACTTCTTCTCGATCTTTTTTTGTCGTTTTCACTCTTATAACGTAAATCGAAGCAATTAATGCTATTAGAAGTATGATGATAATTGGTCTTAGAAGTAAATCAAAAAGATCGATTGTAAAAGTAAATTGAATGGCTTTTGTCTCTTCTGGTAATACATATGTAGATGAATAAATTAAAGTTGTAGTACCATGAGATCTCATTATAAAATCTGGAGGTGAACTTATAGAATCGACGTTATAACAGCCATCAATTATAATTTTAATATTTTGTTGGTGAACTAAAAATTCATAAGTAGTAGAGAAAATATCGAATTGGATGGATTCTTGAAGCCAATTCACCGAATAATATTGTTCAAAAGGTAAATAATATCTAATTTTTAACCTAAATGATGAATTGGGTAGTAATTTTGCTCTATTACTTAATAAATTAATTTCAACCTTCTTTGCATTTGGGTCTTCAAGAAAACTAACTCCTAAAATTTCTCCTATATCATCTGAAATATATATACCTGTTGCAACTGATGGCAAATCGAATGAAAATACAGAAAAATCCAAAGCACCTTTATTTTCTATCACAATTTCCTCATTTACTTTAATAATGCTCCAAGGCGATATAAAGATCTCTCGATAAATTTCATTTATTTCAATTTTGGTATAGTCTGCGTTATTAAATGATATTTGTATTAATTTATCTTCATTTAAATTTTCCATAAAGGGTGCGATAAAATCATCTCCTATTGATCCACTTATGAAGTCAAAACTATACCTAATAAAGTATAAAGTTGGATTTTCGAAACCCCATCCTCCATCAATGTTTTCTGAATTGACTGGCACAAAAAAGATACTTTGTATCTCACCTTTTGCTTTATAAGGAAAAGCAGGAAATACTAAACCGGTAAAAGTTACTTCTTGAGATCTCGTTTGTGGGTTTAATTCATAATCCAAAAGATTTTTATAAATATGAACAAAATGTATTTTTTCTGTCTGGTGTGGTAAGAGTGGAGAATTGAAATATATTTTAATCATTTCATAATCATTCATGACAAGATAGGAACGGTCTAAATATAGAGTATCTCCAGTGCTACCTGTGGCTTTTAAATAAACTAATTTACCTGATAAACTTAATGGGATGCCAATAAAGACAGAAATAACAGGATTGTTATCTAAATTTTTAAATTCCAAATTATCTTCGATTCTAAGTAATCCATAGTTCGTGATATTTGCGATCCTATCTATTTCACTAACCAAAATATTCTCAACTCCTTCTAAATTAGCTGAGGATATTGGTTCATCTCCAGCAGTTTGATTGACTTCCTTAAAATTAGAATTATTAAATTTGACTGAAGCAATGAATAGAATAAGTAATATCAATACTGTTATTATGAAAGATCTTTTTCTATTTGACATATTTTTATTTATTCTTCATGAAATTATCTAAAAATAATGAATACCTTATATAAAAATTTATTAAAATATTCATTTAAAACTTTTAGATAAAATTTTATATTTTTCTAGCTATTTATACATATAATAACTAAATTTTAACTTTATAGAATATGTCAAGTCGTCAAAC
>JBHLRJ010000043.1:0-28797 GCA_048882645.1 Candidatus Thorarchaeota archaeon | reverse complement strand
AAAAGGTTAAATATCACTTAAAATATTAACATCTAATTAATTATCTAATTCGCAAATTTTGATTTTTATAGGCTTACTCATAGGAATAGTAGGATATGCCCTGCTTTATCTAGGAAAAGGAATCCAAAAATATGCAATTGAAGGATTAAAAGCGAAAAAAGTTGCTAGAGGAAAAAATTATAGGACTTGGATATTTGGAACTTTTTTGACTTCAATATATTTTGCTATAGAATGGGTTGCTCTACTTTTTGCACCTATTCACCTTATAGCACCTTTAGGTGGAGTTGGGTTGTTAGTCATGCTCCCTTTCGCTTATTATATTCTACATGAGGAAATTTATAAAATACAAATTGTGGGAATTGGTTTAATAATTATAGGCATCTTTATAGTTACTTTTTTTAATCCAAATGTAAGAACACTCACTAGGGAAAATTTTAATATTTCTTTATTTCTTATTTTTTCACTCTCAATTATAATAATTAAAATGACAGCAATAATTATTTCAAGATTCAAACATTATTTTGGAGGGGGACTTATTATTGGAATAACTGCGGGAACTTTTAATGCATTGCAAACTGTCTCTAAACGCATAACTGCTATTCCAGATCTCTTCATCACCATAATATTCACTGTTGTAACGTTCTTAATGGCAATTTTAACGCTAATATTTACTCAATTTGCATTTACAAAAGCGAAAGCAAATATTGTAATGTCTTGTGATATCTCAGCTCATATTTCTTTCGCTGTTTTAATTGGTTTTATAGCGCTCCATGAGAGAATTGAAATTATGCAATTTATTGGAATGGGAGTCATAATTATTGGAATAATATTGGTAACAGCATATCGTAAAAGAATTAAGAGAGCTAAATATCGAAAAAAAGTTAAGAATCCTGTGTAATCTTATAATTTTTGCAAGAACTAATTGAGATTTATCTTTACTTGGTTAAGAAAGATTTTTCTAAATCGAATTAAAAGTTTTATCTTATTACCGATCGTTAATTATTCTAATACAAAAAAATAAGCAATTGTTGATGTTTGAGTATAGGAGACTTGGCAAATTTACTTTTCATGTTATAACAAATAAAAGTAAAATAAAACCTTTTCTTGTAAAATGGCTCGATAAAGAATGGCAACAAGATCATAAAGAATATCCTGATCAAATTTGGATCGTTGATTGGTTAAATCTTCTAGCAAGCATGAAATTTCACTTAGAAGTCATAGAATTAGGATCAATTAAACTAAGAGAGGACTTAATGAATTATAAAAATGAATCTTATAGTTTTTTAGGAGAATTAAAATCACGAGTCGATGAAATGGAAGAAGCAATATTACAAGGAAGTTCTATTGGGCCTCTAATTGTGAATAAAGAAAATATGGAATTGATGGATGGGTATACTCGTTATATGATTCTCAAGAAAAATGGAGCTAAAGAAGTCTATGTTTACATTGGTTCTGTTGAAAAATAAGTGATTATAAAAATTAAAAATTAGCTGACTAATGACTAATGATTTAGTGTTACAATAGTAAATTATAGAGAAGAAGAGGATCCACACTAATAATGGTCTGGGGTGAATCCTCATTTACCAGCTTCTGAAAACTTCACCAAGCCTAAACTTTGCACTAATTTCTGTCCTTGTTCAATCAATTTAATATTTTCACAAATTTTTCCATCAAATTTGCTAAATAAGACTGAATCTTTAAAGGTATTAGATTTTTTTGACCATTTCCAACTTGGTATGTATCCCTGAGGTGTAAATCCTGCCTCAAAAAGTATTTGTTGGTGCAAGGGTTTATAGGCTGAAAGAAAAATTTCACAGTATCGAACATTTAATTCTTTTTTGCATCGTAAGAACTCTTGGACGAAGACATAGAGCTCTTCCAAGTTTTTAACTCTATATTTAGTCTTTTCAAAATTCTGTAAAGTGGGAGTGTATAGAAATTCAAAATAGGATCTGGAGTTTTCAAATGAGAAAGTGATAATTTCATACCCAAACTTATCCCTCTTGGCATTTTTTTGAAAGTAATTCTGTAATTTTCTTATTTTTGCTCTATTTAATGATATCTTGGGGCTTTCAATATGACATGAACCCATGTTATACCGCATATTAGAATAATTAAAGCAAGATTCTACTTGGGGGATTACTTTTGGAATTACAGAATTGCGGTATTCTCGTAATGCTCGCTCATCATAGCAGATGTGCATGATATCAGATTCTATTTTATGGTTGAATATGTCTTTATTCGGATAGAACGCAATAGGTTTTATTCCTCCAATTGATAAAGCATATTGAGATTTTGCATGAGCCGTTCTATTTTCACAGTACCATCGGAAGATCTGATCCCTGTATTTACTATACATTCCAATATAAGAACCAATCGCCGCTTTTATAACATCAACTTTCCCTTGAAATTCCTTTTTTACCATTAGTCCTCGTATATATCCTTTTTTATCTGCCATATCCAATATAAATGTAAAACACCCGACGTTTGTTCCAGATTTATCTTTAAAGAGTACCCATTCGCACGTAGGACTCTCAATCATGGTTCTAACTTCATCTATATCTTCCATTTCTTTGTAAGGATATGTTCCATCGTAGAGTGACTTATAAATTTCTGTGATTTCTTCTGCATCTTCTGGTTTAGCCAGTTGTAAAATTGGACTTATCTTATTATGATGTTTTCTTTCAACGATTTCAAAATCAAGGTGCATTTCATGCTTTATTTCTGTAGTAGCTAAGTCTTTAAATGGCTCTAGGAACTCATGGGTAAAGTTAGGAAATAAATCGCTAAGAGAAACTGATTTTTCAAGAAAAAGCTGTTTGGATAACATGTGCTAAGATTTTTTTGTTCTATTCCCATTTTATATGGAGTTAAAGATTAATTTTCCAATACTATTTAAATAAAAAATGAGAGGATTTTTCCTTTATATAGAAGCTACTGAGTTAGACTATTTTCATTTTATATTATTTTGTAGCAACTTAGTCTTTATAGTATACAATCTTTCCCCAAGATCTACAAGAAGCTTATTTTTTTCCTCCAATTCATTGTCTACGTTAGATGAGATTCCGTTATAAGCAAAATGATCGATCTCTCTCTGATTGGCTAATTGTTTATAATAGAAAGGAAATATGTGAGATATTCGATTTATTATTCTGGCACGATTCTCGATAATGGCTAACTTTAACTTTTTGGGAGCTATTCTTCCCGTTGATACATCAGTGATTAATGATTTAAGGATCTCCAACTCACGTTCATCAAAAAGAATCTTTTCTATCATTTCAAAAAATACCTGCTCTTTTTTTTTCTTATTCAAATCAGTCCCCCTCCCTATAGATATAAGCTTGAATCTTTTCAAAAAACAAGGAAACAAATTGATATATTTCTTCCGCATGTGATTGTGGATCATTTTTATCAAAATCAATGGTTTGACATATTAACTTTTTTAATTCTTCTTTAGTGAATGGAAGATGAGGATCAGTAAGAAGATGGTCAATAAATTCAGTTAAATTGATATCTGAAACCTGATTTACATTGTAATAATGCTTGTAGAGTTCAATTAGAAAACGTCTTACAAGGTCATATTCAATTTTTAAGGCATTTTTGTAGTCTTCTTTCATAACAAATTCATATACTGTAAAGAGTTCAAATAAAAAATTACTAAGTTCTCGCGCAATTGCTTTTTTCATATTTTTTTTCTGGATGATATGTTTTCTTGGCTGATCCGAATTCATTTGGAAATGTTCAGATTCCCCTTCTAAAGGTTCAAGAGAATATGGCTGATTAACCTCAGCTTCGTCTTCTAACGCTTTTTGGTATTGATCTCCCACAGAATAAGAGGTTCGGATTGACTCTGAACCACTTGCCATATTTGGGTGACTTTCTACCAAATATCCTTGTCTCACGAGAATGTTGAAAAGCTCGTCTCTACATTTTTTAATCTCAGGTTTGGTTGTGAAGATTTTTGAAGCTTTAGGATAAATAATTACTTTTAATTCTTTTTTTAACTTGGATTCATGTAAATTACCTATTTGATCGACAACTTCTACTGATCTTAAAAATTGTTTTACTTCGTCTATAAAACTTGAAAATCCCCCCAAATCTTTTTCAAATAGCGTTTTTTTTATTTGAGCTAATAATGTTCGCTCCGCATCTCTTAAATTATATCCTTGCTGATCCATATACTCAATAATTTCATCATATTCTAAAGTATTACATTCTTCTATATCTTCCCACCTAAAGCATACTGGAAAGCTTTGATATGTATCAGATCGTTTAACAATAGCTTCATTTGGTTGCATACTCATCAAATATCTAATCTGATAAGTCTGATTCCTTGAACGGGAATAATAGCCAACTCCCTCCAACTCTTGAAGATTCATTATCTTACTTAATGCTCCTATATCCCGGTTATCTCTCGTCTTAAATGTTACAATATTTTCAAAATACTTAATAAGATTATAATGCAAGTAATGAACTTGATTTGCTGATGAAATAAATCCAAATCCTTTTTCAATGAGTGGATCTAGGAACTTATTTATTTTTCCATAATCTGCTCTTGTATCTAAAAAAAATCTTTGAAAAAAGAGATCTATATGAGGTAGAACCAATATTTTTGGAACAAAAGCTTTTAATTCTTCTGAAGATAGATAATGAATTATTTTTGAAATTATGAGAAACATAAGAAATATCTGTTTTGAAAACTCATTGCTAATTGAAAGGTCGATTATAACTGTTTTATCCGTATCTATGAACTTTTGAAAAGTAATAGTTTCAGATGGTTTCGAAGGTAAGAACTTTAAGTATTTTTCATCCTGGTTTGTAAAATCATCAAATAAATTTAGTAGTGTATCGCTCGCCGGAATATTTTCCCAAGTATTTTTATTTTTTAATTTTATATTAAACATTCGTGTACCCAAACTGGAATTTTTTGAAATGGTCTCCTTGATTTGATCGATGGTTCTCTGATCTTTACGAAACGCTAATCTATAGGCATCATACATATAATTGAGAAATTCAATATTATCCGTATCGTATGGAATATCTGATGTTAGAGGGTCAAGGCTAAATGCGCGCCCTAATTTAAAGTATAAGAATTGGTCTTCGAATCTTGTACCTTTGAAATATCTAATCAATTTAGACCAAGTCCCTCTGAAGTCAAAAATTAATGCAGGAATGCCAGAATTGACTAACTCTGATATTAATTTCATGGATAAATACTCTCTACTAAAAATCGTTCCGTTTAGAATGAGAATGTTAAACACTTGTTCTCTTGTAAACCCAAAAGGCATTTCTTCTTCTAAAACTTCAGTATTAATAGTATGTCCTACGGAAATATAATTTTCTAATTGTAATGGGGTGTTAAACTCAGAAGCGATTCTAGTAGTTATTCCTTTTTTCAGCTCATCTACAATTTCGATAAGATATGTTAACGCCTTTCCTTGAAGCAGAAGATAATTGAGATGAGTACCGTTGCGATTGAATACATTATTTTTAAAGATCTCACATTGAATACCTGAAATAAGTTTTCTTTTACTAAGCTGAATTAATTCATAATTTAAAAAATTGATATTAAACGCATTGAAGAGTAGTTGTGTTTTAAGAGTCAGACGTTCTTCAAGAGTAAGAAATGATTCTTTTGTAAGCGAATCTGTAATCTCAAAATCGTAGGTTGAGATTATAAGCATTGTTTTCCATATCCCAGAACGCATTGCTAACCAATTAATTTCATCTAATTTAGTTTGCACTCTCCACGGAGATTTTAATAAACCACTTTTAGACTTTTCAGTGAGGTAATCAAGTCCCTCCTTACAAAATGTTCTATAGTCAACAGGGATGTTCATACACGTATAACCAAATGAAATTTTCTGATTCATGATCGCTTGAATGAATTTATCTGCTCTACAATAAGAAGGAGGAAATGTAAAAGCGAGATTTAACATTTTTATCCCCACAAGAATTTTATTGTCTATAGAAATGAATATAGTATCAGACACTCCTCTATAGCGGAAAAATTTAAGATCACTAAAAGGATTTATCAGTCTGAAATGATCCTCTTTTAACCAAAATTTTCTTGAAGTAAAAAGCAATAATTCTCTCCACCATAAGTAAATGATAACACCAAATATTATAATACTAATTAAAAATACGTAAATAAGTTCGATTTTTAAGAACAATAGAAATCCTCCAGAGATTACTATAAGCAATGCAAGAAAAGTAAACTTGACTAAGTCATGCCCAGTTAATGTAAATTTCACTCTTCTATTATCATCTACTACTGGAGTTGGTATTCTGAAAAGATAAGTTCTAAGTGCATTGGTTAATTCTAATCCAGAAAGTTGAGAGATTTGAAAGTGGTGAAAGTTCCCTGTAAAATTACTTCGCAAAATACCTCCCAATTTTTGAAGAGTTTCTCTTAATGATTCTAATTTAGAGAGAATAAATGACCCATTGACAGCATGATATACACAGAAATAAATAGAGGTCTGGATTGATTCAGATTTGATAAAAGGCGTCTGAATTACTTGATAGGAAAAGCTCACCATATTTTTGAACTCACTTAATCCCTTTACAAAGAAGTTGACCGATGCATGGATATTCTCAGGAATCACTTCAACCTTAAAAATTTTTAATCCAATATTGACGAGATCTTTCTTATTGGTGAAATAAAGAATGGATTCGTCTTTATTATCAAAAAAGAATATAAAATCTTTAAATGGACTGAGATTTATCGTCCTTTGAAAAGAAATTGGAAATATATCTTTCAGAATAAAAAACTGGTCATGAAACACTAATATAAATAATACTAGAATAGCAGTTCCGAATCCTAATGCTAGATATAAGTGTGAAGTTAGGATATAAGTGGAACAGACGAAGAATACGATTAAAAGAGCTAGAGAGATGATCCTTATTAAGGTGAGTGATGAGTTGCTGTGTTTAAATGAAGGATTGACTTTCCATATATTTGGGGCTTCCTTTAAGCTGTTTTTATCTTGGATTACGATAGATCGTTTCTTCTCGCCTTGAGGAGTATATGTTTTACCATATTTCACCGTCCCATCACCTCTTTATAAAATAATGTTTGTATAATACCACTAAAAGAAATAATATACCAAAGAAAATGAGAAGTAAATTGCTTAATGGGCTTAACATAAAAGGATAAAAGACAATTTCCACTAATAACAAGGTGTTTAAAAAAAGAACCAGAAATGCCACTCCAATAAATGCAAATCTAATTATACCAATTTCCGATGAATCATAATCCATATTATCTTTTAAAGTTCCTTGGAGAACAATTTTCCCTTTCCCATTGTGTTCCAGGCTTTTTTTAATATTTTTTAAGAAAATTATGCGTTCTAAACTGGACTGATTCAACTTAGCATTCAATTCTCCTTGAATTGTACGTTCTTGTTCTTGAATTTTCTGTAAGATTAGGGGTTTAAATTTATTAGTTTTGTCTTTTCTTTGCCTTGCTTTAGGAGAAAAGTAATTGAGCATATGGAGATTGGAATTCTCAAAATAGTCCTCTCCTGTAATATTCTTATATAAGTTAGGAATTTCAAGCTTTCGTAGTTCATAATAAACATTATATAACTTTTTTATGTATTGATAAGGAATGTCGCCGCGTTTTCCTAAAAAGAGTAATTCCACCTCCTTTACAATTTCAATTACACCCTCTTTGAAGATTTGGATCTTTAAATTTTTTTCAAAAATTTCATTTACTATGTACATATATTCTAATATCTTTTCTCCCTTTTCCTTATCACGAGGTCTCATCCCTAATTTAAGAGAAATCTCGTCAACAATATTACTCAACAAAATAAAACC
This sequence comes from Candidatus Thorarchaeota archaeon, assembly GCA_048882645.1. Lineage (GTDB taxonomy): Archaea > Asgardarchaeota > Lokiarchaeia > Sigyniarchaeales > SOKP01 > Loki-b32. The sequence continues at coordinate 20,973 of JBHLRJ010000043.1, read as the reverse complement.
AGTTACAGCTAACTTTTTATAATTCCCTGTTTCTTTACACGCCAAAATTAGATTTTTTAGCTTTATGTCTAGGATTTCAGTCATAAGCACCCCTCTTTTTTTCATACTCTTCTTCGGCGATGAATTTATCTAAGTCAAGGTGTTCCTGGATACTTTCTATATATTTTTTAATTCTTTCTTCAGGTTTTTGTTCTAGTCTTTCGAATTCTACAGCAGCATAATAGTAATATAAAACATAAGGAACGATAAGTACAAAGCCACATAATTGTAGAATATAGCCAAAACTAATAGAATAATCAATTGTATTATTCAACTCATTATCTTGTATTATCAGAATTGGAAAGTACAGCTTATTAGGGAATAAATACATAATCGGGAAAACCACAATATAAAATCCATTTAGCACTAATAAAAAAAGTAAAAGATAGGAATATCCTTTTAAAGAAGTTTTTCTTGAAGGGGAAAGGATTTTAAAGAGCACCACATAAACAGTTAAGATTATCATGACAGCAAATAATAAGTTAATGAAAAGAGGAATATTAAGGTTGGCAGGTCGATTATTCTCATTGGTCGTTATTCCTCGTGGAAAATCTGTTGACCACTCAAAAAAAATATTATAGCTCCATGAAGCAATAATCTCATGATTAACATCATAAATCTGAAACGTATACCAATCTAAAAATAGGGAAAGAAATAAAAGCATAACTCCAACTAGAAATACCATCCGAAAGTAAAACGTAATTCTTAAACTCACTGTTAATCCTCCAAGAATGATCCATACTTTTGGATAAATTCATGTTCAGAGTTTTCTGTATCAACTGTTTCTTTTTCAAAAAATTCACCGTTCGACACTTTTAAATTGAATTGTTTTTCCTCTATTCTTTGCTTCATTTGATTTTCATCAATTTTAGTCATCAATTTTGAGGATGATTTCTTTCCCAAAGATTCATACACGAATTGAGACATCATTTGCGGTGAAAATTCTTCATTAATTAACACAAGACTGGTTTCATCCAATTGCATGCTTTTTTTATGGTATGGAACTGAAAATTCCTCTCTTGCAACTGATTTCTGTTTGATAAGTTTAAGATAAAGATATACTATACTAATTATATAAATTCCAAAAAGAGCATATCCTGTATTTAGAAGAATATCTAATATCTCATATGATTGAAATAATAACAGAATGATTAATAAAGCGGCATATCCTATAAATGGAATAGAGAATAACCTAATCCGGTTTAAGAATTGTTTATATGTGTCTTGAATGGATATTAAGGATGGGTCTTGCTTACGATGAGTCTCTAGGAGAGTGTATTTCTGTTCTATAAACTTAAGTAGTATAGATAAATCGTTTTCTTTAATAGCATGAAGATTTGTATCTCTTAAGTAAGCAAACGGGATTACTTTTTCCATAAAACCTATTTCTTTTTGACATAGAAGTACTGGTTCAATTAGGATTTTTATTTGAAGCGAACCTGAACTAAAAAATAGATTTCTATTTAAAAAGGTTTTCTTAAGAGACACATCAACATTGTGGTGCTCATTTAAGTATGATGTGAGAGGTCCTCCATTCTGGAGATCTTCATTAATAACTTTATATGCTTCAGCTAAGTTATCGAAGTAAGAATCAAGTAGTATTCGAAACAAAGCACCATCTTCTTTAAAACCTTGATGATTAGGAGTATATTTTATTTGTTCATTGGAGATTTGCATTTTTCCGTTAAGCACGTTTATCATTAAGGGAAAAATTAATATAATATCCATAAGTTCATTAAAGTGAACAGTTTTAAATGCAATTAAATCTACAACGCGATATAGTTTTTGTAATTCTTGAGATGTCTCTATGATGTGATATTTGTGAATTTGGAATATTGCTAAAATCCGCTCTAAGACGGTCTTTTTTTGTAAATTATCCATCTGTTCTTCTTGAATTGGGGACGATTTTGGTTCTACTATGTTTTTTTCTATAGGTTGTATAACTGATGATGTTCTTTCATCATACAATAGCTTTTTAACATTATTTAATGGTTTTAACTCTTCGAACATTACCTCTCCTTCAAAATCTTCATCATCCTCTTCTTCTTCTGACTTCTTCTCTAAATTTTCTATATGAGGTTCAATCAGCTCTTTTTTATCTCCTGAAAAATCACTTAAGCTTTTTAGAGAGATAAGGCTGTTTGCTTCATCAATAATTTTTTGGGCCATTGCTTCTCCAATACCCCTAATTGAAGATAGTTGTGCCACTGTAGTATTAGCAATCTTTTTTACAGTATCAAATCCTGATTCCCTTAATTTTTCTGCTATTGTTTCACCTACACCATTAATTATTTTCACATCTTCTTTCATAATACTGGTTTTAAGGTTGCTGTGTTCAATTAAGTCACATTCTTGGTCATCCTTTGACTCCCTTCGCTTTCTCTCTATTTCATCTTCTAACTGTGCCATATCTAATACAAATTTATATGAAAGACCTTTATAAAGAAAAAATGTAGACGAATTTTTCCTTTAAATTAGTTTAAATTGTATTCAATATCAGACATGAGTATTACTGATTTTACAGGGAAAGACACAAAAAAGAATTCGATAGAAGAAACTGAAATTTTCAAATACATTCCCGACAAGAGAATCCTTCGCGTATTATATGAAAGCAACATTTTTGAACTGCGTGAAATTCAGAAAGAGGCAATTAAGAAAGGATTATTCTTCCGAAAATCCTTTTTAGTTTCTGCTCCTTCTGGAAGTGGTAAAACACTTATTGGAGAAATTTGTGCTGTATATAATATACTCCAAAAGTTTGGAAAGTCTGTGTATTTAGTGCCCTTTAAAGCATTAGCTACTGAGAAATTTGTTCATTTTAAAAAGGGATATGGAAGATTTGGAGTAAGAGTAGAACTTTCAATTGGAGACTATGATGTTGATGATTCTAAACTGGAAAAAGCAGATATAATCGTAACTACGTATGAGAAGATGGATTCGATCTTAAGAAATTTTTATGATAAAGACTGGGTCTCCCAATTTACTACCATCATTATTGATGAGATTCATATCATAGGGGAATCGGATAGAGGTCCTCGATTAGAATCGCTTATTGTAAGATTAAATGAATTTTTGTATAATCCTCAGATTATAGGCTTAAGTGCAACAATCGCTAACGCTCAGTTCTTTAATTCATGGCTAACTTCGCTGGGAAACAATTCCACATTGATTGAATCTGAAAAAAGACCTGTACCACTTCATTATAAATTACAGACTACTCAAAATAAAGATTCTACAATAAGAAGTATCGTAAAGAAAACACTACAAGATAAAGGACAAGTATTAATTTTTTTAAATAAAAGAAAAACAGCACAACACTCAGCTCAATATCTCCAGGATATTGTAATTAAATTCATGGAAGATTCTGAATTGGAGGATTGTAAAGCAATGGCAAAGCGGATAAGTTCCATAAAAGGAGGAAATCGTGATTTAAGTGATATCATCTCGCATGGGATTGCGTTTCATCATGCAGGGCTTGTGTCACGTGAACGAAAAATAGTAGAAGATAATTTTCGGAAAAGGATCATAAAAGTTATTTGTGCGACAACCACCCTCTCGGCAGGAATTAACACTCCCGCTCGTGTAGTGATATTACGAGATTTCAAGAAATTCATAACTTCTGGCCATAATATCAAGAATTTCTCAGGATACCATGAAAATGGAGATGGATTCTCCTATTTTAAACCTTTCTCTGCAAATGAAGTATTTCAGATTCTAGGAAGAGCAGGAAGACCTGGATTAGACTCGGTGGGCTATGGTATAATTTTAGTCAAAAATATCGATGAAAAAATGTGGGTAGAAGATAACTATTTTAAACCTTTAAAGATTCAAAACTCTCTTATCCCACATTATAGTGACCTTACTTCAAGCCTGAACAAAATTAATATCCTCAAAGAACAAGTTCTACTACGAATATTTGAATCCCAGCAGATTACCATCGAAAATCTAAAGATCTTTTTTGAGAAGACATATTTTTGGTATACAATTAAGAAGAAGATGAAAAACCAAGAGATTCCTATCGAGCAATTCTTGTTGATAAAGGAGATTACCCCTATTAATATTCTTAAGCTCCATTCTGATCCTAAAAGAGTCCTTCTACTTAAAACTAAAACCAATCATATCAAATTAGTAAAGTGTGATAGTTCAACAATCACTGGATATGTAAAGACTTCATTTGGGGTCTATACATGTCAATTTGATATTGATATGGGAATTAAATGTACATGTGGATTCCAAAATGGTATTTCTGACAATTTCTCAGTCGACAATGAGTTTGCGTTTGAATTTTGTGATCATATAACCGCATTTTTACTTTATTTGATAAAGTTCCCTAACTCCGGTATCCAAAAATATATAGAAGATATCGTACCTAAGAGTATAAGAAACCAGTATATCTTAAATTACCTTTTTGAGAAGGGATTGATTAGACAAAATGATGAAGGCACCATTCAATGTACCCATTTCGGAAAATTGATAATTAGATTGTATTTATCCCCCTCATCGGGAGTTTTAATAAGATATAAATTGGAAAATATCCAGATCTCCTCGTTTCAAGACTTGATTAAAGAAGTATATGAGATTTTAAAGGCTGAATTCAAAGTCCGTGATTATAAAATGGTAGACCCCCTATTGGATTGGACTGATGAAGAACCACTTGAAAGGATCTTAGAAAAGTATCAAATTATGACAGGAGACTTATTCGCGGTGCGAGATAGTCTTGAAAGGATTATAATCTTTACGGGAATTATTGCTAGTAATTTAAGTACTCATAGTTTTGACATTCAAGAAAAGCTTACGAAAGTTGCTGAAATGGCAGAGACACTTAGAATCAGAATTCATTATGGAATCCGAGAAGAATTGTTCGATTTAGTATTAAGACTCAATAATGTGGCTCGAGTACGAGCACGAATTCTTTATGATGCCGGTTACCACACTGCTTCTCAAGTCAAAAAAGAAGATCCCTATCTATTAAATCAAAAAACTCGACTCGGGATAAATCTATGCAAAAAAATTATTAAGAATTAATATGGACACCAAATCTAAAGAGAAACCAGAAATAGATTCTGAAGGGGATAAAGTAGAGACATTATCAGATTTCTCTGATAGTACCAATGTGGATTCAGAGATATCCCCTTCTATCCCTTTAGATGAAAATTTGACCACCTTGCAGAAAATTCATGCGATTCTTTTAAACTGTATTAATTTAAGTCAGAAAGAGAAGTTAGAATTCGCTAATAGCCAAAGATATTTTATGAAATTATATCTTCAAAAGCTGAAGGAAAAATTAAAAAAATAGAACTAAATTTTTCTTTAAATAACCTCCATACCTCTAATGTTTGATTATGAGTTTAGAATCAATTGAAAAGAAAAATCAAGAAAACGATTTTTCCATTAAAGTATCCCTTAATTTAAATACGTTTATTATCCCTTTTTCTCTATTTTTTACACATCATGAAGACTATATTTATACAGGAGAAGAAAAAATTCCTTTTGAATTAAGGCATCCTAAATATAAAAAAATTCTTTTAAATGAGTTTTCTACAAATTTGGTTGAGGAAACCTGAAAAATTTTCCTTCCCTTTAAGTTTAATACGTTATTTACTACAATGTAAAATGTTTTATATAAAATATCAATTATATCTAAATGAATCCAATTTTATGAAAAAGTATTGATTGGGTGAGAAAGATGGTTTATATTGTAACAGAACATTGGTGGCCTCCAGGTAAATCAGAAGATATCGGAAAGTTTTACCTTGAGGCAATGCAAAAATTTCCAGATGATAGGTCAATTGCTAAACCTATTATTCAATCGGCAGTATGGACAACACGATTCGGAATGCATAGTATTACAGTTAATGAGGCAAAGCCAGATAAAATAAGAGAAGCAATGGATTTAGCCTCCAACAGGTTGTTAATGATTGCTAATGTTGTTGAGGGGTTCCAATATGAGATTCACGTAGCATATACTTTAGTTGAAGCTATGCCATTTGTTGGCTTAACTGCACCTTAAAGGCAAAGAGTTAAAATAAATTAAAATTAATTCTTTTTTTTTCTTATTCCTCTCTGCAAGCATCTATTGTTAAATTATATCATGCTATAAGTTCACTCTATAGACATTATCGCTGAGTCTAATTAAAATTCCTTCTTTTTGAGAAGTGTAAACTAACATCTTCAGCTCAGATAATTCAATTCCATATTCTTCCGCCTTAACCTCAAACAAATAACTCGGGAATTTCTTGTATGTTTTAGAAATATCAATTAACATCTTTTGAAACTTTATAGTCAGATTCAAATCCCCAACTCTCTTCGTCTCTACATTCTGAGGTTCAAATCCTCCCACTTTATAGTCATTAAAAGCTCTAAATTCTGGTTTATGTCCTAACTCCCTTTCCGCATACTTATTTTGTTTTTCTTTCACTTTCTCTACTGCTAATGTCATTCCGTATACAATCTCCCCAGAATCAATAATTGATGAGATTCTATGATGACGACCACAACGTAAGCATTTCTTCCCTTTTTGAGTTGTTTTTGCATAGAGATATTGTTTACATTTGGCACATTCAAATACTATATAAGGAGTTTTGTTTTTTTTCCAACCAACCTCATCCATTTCTCATGAATCCTCCTTTCTGCTTTCTAAAATGCTTTGGATTATAAAAAACAATTCTTCTTCATTCCTAATCACAATAATTTGAGAATTTTCTTGGTTCTTTAATTCTTGAATCTTATTGCGAAGAAATCTCCGTTCCCCTACATATTCTTCCTCAAATTCTACAAAATCAAAAATGATGAGTAATAATTCACAAATCTCCCTTAGATCTTGAATTTCGCTAAAAAAAGAAATATCTCTAATCTTTCGAGGGGAATATACTTGTATTAGCACTTTATTTAAGATCGAGATGTGTAAATCAGAATCCACAATCTCGAATTCAATATCATTTTCCTTAAGCCGTTTACGGACTCCGAATTTCATAGGTAAGAGTTTACTAATCTTGATAACAGGATCTTCTATTATAATAGGTATTGTCTGTTGACTATGTGGAGATTCTATAAATGTTCGCAAATTAGATTGAAGGCGCTGTGTTGTTCCATGATCAATAAGCTTGTTCCCTGGTTCTGATAATTCAATAGGCTCTTTCGGATTTTTGAGATTTACATTCATTTTCTTTAATTTACTCATTGCAATACGTAGTAAAACCTCATCATGTGTTCCCTTACTATATAAAATAATGACCCGCCCTTTCCGATGACGGGCAGTTCTTCCTTTCCGTTGTATTAAACGGATTTCAGACGCAACAACGTCATAAAAAACGACTAAATCACACTCAGCAATGTCTAAGCCCTCTTCACCTACATTGGTGGAAACTAGCACATTATAGGTTCCAGCATTGTCCTTAAATTCTTGTAAAATCTCTAATTGTTGTTTCTGGGACAATCCCTTATCATCTGCCGATTTTGTTGATTGTCCAACAAACCTAATGGGAGTTATTCCGTCGAGATGTGCCAACTTTTTCACAATTATTTTGATCGAATCACGCAACTTTACAAAGACCAAGATGCGGGATGCAGGATTCTTTTTTAACTCATCTAGGAGAATATCAACCAATACATTATATTTAGGGTGAATAAGATTATTAGGAGAGAGTTCTTCATTTTTTTTCAATTCAATATAGATTCTTCGAAGTCGTGGATCAACAGCCAAAATTTTTACAGCCTTTGAGCTACTTTTTTTCTTTTGGTCCTTATTGAGCTTTTCCAGATAGAGGAGTAATACATCTAATCCTTGTTGTTCAATCAATTCTAGCATATGATATAGAATTAGTGCTTGAGCATTTATCGATAAAGCACTATAAACTCCAGTCTTATCGCCATCTCCTTGAAGAAGTAAGACCAATTCTTTATTCAGTTTAAGAATATCTTTTCGTAATATCGTATTATGTAATATCTCAGATTTAGAACTTAGGAAATTGAGTCGTGAGAGGTATTGTAATCGTTCTTCTAATATTGTCATTATAACAGTATAGACTTCTGCCATTAATTCAGTAAGATTGACACCGATTTTATAGATATCCATTGGTTGGAGATATGTCTTAACATCTTCATCTTTACGGGTCCGGATATGAATATTTTCAATAGGGATATGTAAGTTCTTACACAGTTGTATTATTTTCTTTTTCGACGCTCCTGGTGAGGCTGTTAACGCAAGTGTTACCCCATCAAAGTTTTGTTCAGCGTACTCATCAGCAATCATAGTATATGGATAATCTCCTGACGCATGATGCGCCTCATCAAATATAATAAGAGCAGTATCTTGAAGTGTATATCTTTTACTCACCAAATCGTTTCGGAGGGTTTGGGGGGTGTAAAATAGTATTTGATTTTGTGTATATAATTCTATCCTTTTGTCAGGGAGAGTTTTTCCAGTCAGTACAACAAATTTATCATGAGGTATTTTTAGAAATTTAACGAACGTTTCATAGTGTTGATTTATTAAAGGACGAGTAGGAGCAAGTATTATTATCTTACTTTCTTGAGGGAATAACTCTAGTGTCTTTTGGGCTACTAATACAGCGATTATTGTTTTACCTAGCCCAGTTGGGAGGACTACTAATGAATTTTTGTTAACGCATTTTCCTGCTATTGCGACTTGATATCTTCTAAATTCTAATGCTTTTAGCTCTAATGGTGTGTCTTGTTGAAAAATTTCACTCATTCTGCTCCACCGTGATGATCATATCATTTAAGTATAGTATATCTATTAACTTATTCGACTTTTTGTAAGAAAGGATGAGATCTCCAAGATTTAGTCCTAATTCAGAAGGATAAACTAACCCATTTTCTTCCTGAAAGAAATAGGGATAATAATCAAATAATTCCCTCACATTCTTTAATAAATCTGTACCATTTGTATTAGCATCGAACCCTTTCCCTCTTTTTACAAATTTAAAAACATAGATAATATCGTTGAATAGATTTAGATGACTTTCAAGCATTCTCACTTTTTTTGGGATGACTCTAGTTGTTTGATTCTTTTCTGCCACCAAATAGATTTTGTTGTGAACAATTTTCTTTTTTAAGGAAAAATCCTTGAATATACTCCCAAATAATTCTTGAAATCGAAAGATTATCAAAAGAAGTTCATCTGCTTCTTGAGGACTTAATTTAAAAAACATTGCCAAATATTCAAAGTTGAGTCTTTTCTTAATATTTTTACTGAACTCATTGAGAACATCAATAATTTGGAACAATATCTTTGTATATCCTTTCGAGAAAGCATCTGAACTACTTTGCAAAGCCATCAGAAATGGGATTTGTCAAAATAATAAAAAGAAAAAATTCAAAGATTAATTTTCTGATGTAGCCTTCCTTAGCTTCTTTTCTGAGACAATAATTACAACACCAGGGATTGTGAGAAGCAAGACTGAAACAGTAATCGTCCCATTTATTTCATCTTGATATACTTTTTCTGGGTAAAATGTATTAATAGAAATACTCTTTTCTGCTAATTTCACTCCACTATCATATGCTATTAATTTTCCTGTAATGACTGGATGGTTTTGTGGACTCTGTTTTACAAACACGGTGGTGGTAAAGTTATTCTCATTCCTTTTATCAAATAAATGAACTCCTAAGTTAGAACTTTCAAATATAAATGTTAAATTATACCCAAAAGAAGTGCAAATAATATTATAAAGTGAAGCTGTAATTGATAAGTCTCTCCCCAACATAACCCCCTCCTGATACCTAGCATCAATTTTAAGCTTATCGTTTCGAGCCATATCACAGATCCATAAGAGAATTTCTTGATTGAGTATAGATCTGTCAGTAGTGCTATAGAATTCTTTCCTGTTTTCCGAATAAATTGTATGGACTAATTTTTGAACTCCTTTAGCATCAAACGTAATGTCCAGGTTCAGAATGTCTGCTAATTTATAACAGTAATAAACGTTTTTTATGTTTGTATAATCGATGTTGCTCATAATTAAGTTCTCTATTTTTTGAGTATTTAAATTATACAAATCAAGGATTTGTAAGACCTCTACCATGTAGTAGGTGTTTTGTAGTATGATGTTAAAATCATCTGTATAAGAAGGAGCACAGTATAAAACCTCAGAATCCTCAACTATATGATTATCAATATATGCTTTGAACGCATCTATATCAAAATCTAAGAAAGATATATCCCCGATATCTAAAAATTCTGCCAACAAGTTAAGAGCCTTAATTGCATAATAGGAATATTCAAAAAACATATTTTTTTTAAATATCTCTGCATAGCGGGAGTTAAACTTTCTGAAGGGCATGAATCCTCCATGAAATTCTGTATAGGATGAGTTTAGAAATTGAGAATCAATTATATTATCTACAAGTTTATTAAGGTTATATTGGAGAGCGAAATCATCTAGTTTGTATATCTTCCGTAGAGAATCTAAAGCTTCGTATGTAGACCGGTGTGAATAGAGGTACCCAATTTCATCGACGTAAGTTTTATAACCTGCGCTATAGAATTCAATGGGATAAGTTCGGAATGGCACCAAGTAATTCATATTAATATTTATAAGTGAATAAAAAGTGTTTATTCCAAATGAGTCTCTCACATAGTATACGTTTTTAATGGTTGAGTAAAGTTTTTGTATGTTAAGTTCAGGAATTCTACCCCATAAATCGAATGCAGAAATAATGGTGTGGATAAGTGTAATTGTGGAATAATCTTGAGAGTAAAGAGAAAATCCTTTGGGCATCAAAAAATAGTCTAAAACATTGTCAACAATTTGGTTTATATCCGTAAGACTGAATCTTGTTACTTCTCCTGAGTTTTTAACTGATCGAATCACTTGAAATGTGTCGATTAACTCGTGATAATGAAAAACTGTAGACCTATCCCAAATACCAAGAGAATTTGTGTTTTCATAAATGAAATCCATTACTTTATTCCTGTCATATGAAGGAAATCCCGTTAGATCTGATAATTCTAATCCCAAGGAGGTAGCAACGATATTGGTAAAATTGTTATTGAAGTATAATGAAATTTGAAAGTCCCCACTCTTTGGGTTATACAATGCTGCTAAAAATTGAAAAAAATTATCAAGGTTAATTGTATCCAGTAAGTTAAGTATCTCTAAGCTTTTCAAACAATAATATGAAGATATTAAGTTGGGTTCATACAAAAACTCCAAAGAATCAAACAGAGAGCTATTATCATTCATAAATCCCCCAAATCTCCAGTCAATGTTCTCAGTTATTTGCAAAGAGTTTATATAATTAACAATGTCATCTGTTTCCTGATCGTAAGGTAGCCAACTCGTTAATAAAAGATCTAGAGTTTTGAGTGCGAAATATGTATTATCCATAGTAGAAATCCTAAAGTAGAGGGGCAGTTGAGAATTATATGGTTGACCGATAAACCCACTCGAGACAGGATTATAACACCTCCAAATAAACTCTATTGAATTCTGTACATCTATCAAGTTAAGTTTACCTAATAGGCATAATGAAAGAAGAGCATAACAATTTGCTTGTAACAAGGAACTTAATGGGTAATAATCATGAGAAAAATCAGTATCTAAATAACGATATGCATTTGTATCTATAAATAGATGAGAACTAGAATTATACTGAGCCATAATAAATTCGGTTATCATTGTGGCATTAATTCGCTCCAATTTCCCCAGAGCATCTAAAATTGAAAGCCCATAGTAAGTAGCTTGTAAGGAGGGTTCATATAATTGTGGAAAATAACCATAGTTATCATATTCATCAATTTTTTTAGCGAGGATGGAATCAATGCTACCACTGTTCGAATTTGAAGCAATCTTCATGTCATTTTCGAATTTGATCTCCCCAGGTTGAACAACCCCAGGTATAAAGCTAACCACTAAAACTATTAATACAAATCCAACTACAACTGTTCTTCTCGTATAATTCCACCAAATTTTTCCATATTTTTTACTTAGATCCAACCGATCTATTTAAAGAAAAAAGAGAAGATGAAATATGAGATAGTTTAAAGCGAAGCTATTGTTGGTGGACCTTTGCTGGGAAAGTACTCTCCAAGTGTTAGATTAAACCAAATACTGCTATTTTTTCTTGTCTTTTTAATATGTTTTAATTTTTGAATACTATTATGAACTTCTAAATACGCTAAAGTAATGATATCATTCTTATTTGATGTGCTTAATAAATAATGATCATTCAAGGGATTAAAAATTGATTTTGCATTCCCCAACGGAAGAGAAATTTCCTCTTCTTCCTCCTCCTCTGGAATGACTTCTACGTCATGTTTCTCACATTCTATTAATCCCACTCTCTTCATAAAACCTTTTAATAGATCTGAGGACCGAACCAAACTGGTGAATCCTGGAACTTTAAATGTTTCGAATATTCTATTTTTTACTTGAAACTGAATAGTGCTCATCTTGATGTTTAATACATTACAGATTGAACACACCGTTATATCCTCTTTATAATTACATAGTGCGGTAATCGAGGCACATAACCCTGCGATAACGTCATCTGTGGTGTTTTTTATGCTTTCCCATAGTTTATACAAAATCTTTTTTGAAAGAAAGTAAAACGTCATATCAACATCGAAAAATTCAGTGATCTCCATAATTTTTTGACAGATATACCTTTGTCTGTCTCGGTTCGTATATTCAGGAATAAAAGGTGAAATCTGAATGATTAAATTGTTAAATTCATCACCAGTAAGTTTAGATGCATCCACTACATCCTTTTTGTTAATTGCAATATTTTCCAACTTAAGAACAATGTAAGTAATGATAGCAGATAGTTTTTCTGGGTTTCTCGATTTTGTTCCTGGCATTAACTTTGCCCTTACAATTTTGAATTTCTCCATGATATGTTCTTCACACGAATCAGGTAGGTTTAAAAAGTTAAGAATTCTTGAGATTTCAGTATGAGCCTTAATATTGACTAGTTCCTTATTATTAGTATGCAGATTGTGCCTATTGAGTCTTTTTAACTGACGTGAATTAGGGGAAAATAATCTCTCTCTAGGAGTACCAATTTGCGTTTTTCCTAGCCCCTTTGCATATTGAATTACATCATCATTGTATGGTCGGTCATATTGCAATTTTTGTATCGTTAAGACAACAGCACACTCTTTACATGCATATCCTTCAGTAGTTTCAATAATGTCTCTAGACCCACACAGATCACATGTTAGAACAGTATGATCTAATGAAACTGAGGCTTTGTAGACGGTCATTTTTTTTGATCACTATTTTTTATTACTAATTTCGTGAGCAATTTTCGGCACACAAGAAAAAGAAGATGGGGTATAGTCTTTTTAAATCTTACGGTCACGATCATGATCGAAGGTTAGGGACGCTCTATTCTGCAATTTCATTTTTGGTTCTTTTGACAAAAGTGTAGTTTTTCGATTTTGCAGATCACTTTTTTGACAAAAATGTAGTCTCTCTCAATTAACTTTATTACTTGTCATTATTTCGTCTGTTTTTTTCTTTAAATTAAAGGAAGAGAATAAAGGATCATGACTGGAGAGATCTTCCTTATATCATTAGCAATATTCCCTATTTTATATTTTATTGGGTATATATGTGATAAAATCCTCCTTATCAGGGATTATGGAAAAATATTCAAAACAATTCTAAGAATATTATTCTTTATTGGAGTAATCGTTCATGAATTCTCTCATCGTCTAATGTGTGCCCTTACTGGTGTTCCTGCCCACAATATTACAGTAAAATATCGCCCTCTTCCTCACGGATCAGTCACACCAAAGGAACCTTTACAATATACTTTATTACAGGGATTTTTGGTCTGTTTTGCTCCACTGCTTATTGGTACGTGGCTCATTTATTTTCTATTGCTCGCAACCTTCAATCCCCTGTTCCATCCGATATCTAGAATTATCACAGGATTTTCCAGTTTTTCGATACTACTAACCTTGGCACCTTCTCAAGCTGATCTTAGATCTATTAAGCGAGGGTTTCAAAATGATCCTCAACATGGGCTATATCAGATATTATTAGTAATTTTATCTTTTATAATGACATGGATAACCGTAGTTATATATCACCTCAGTTTTCCTTTTGAATTCATATATTACTTTATAATCATTCTTTTTTATCTTGTGTTTAAGTATTCCTTTATCCTCCTGCAGATTATCTTCTACAGGATCAGATTTCATAGTAGAGAAATCCCACATAAAATAAGATCCAAGCGATTCGCTCGCAGACGGTATCGACCCAAAATACCAGATAAATATCAAAATATTGAGGGATAATAAATGAAAGTATTATGTTATTTTGTATTGATTATCGGACTATTCTTGTTTTATCAGCAGAATCCATTATATGCCATTATTATTATTGGAGTGCTATTAGCGGGTTATCTTTATATTAAGTCAAGAAAGTCGCGTGCCGGTGGTGGAGGATTGTTTGGATTTATGAAAGGAAACCAACCTCAGCAAAATGCCGATATGGACAACTTAATTACAGTTATTCTGCTCCAACAGTTGTTAAACAGCTCTAGTACACAGAATTCTCAAGAAAAGAAAAAAAATCCTGAAGAAGAAAAAATAGAAAAGACCAAACAAGAAATTCTTGAATTATTTGATGAATAGGACATGGAAACAGAAACAACTGTTTTTACATTATTTAAAGAACTTGTTGAGCAATATCCGGTTATTTCCGTTTCAGGAGAAGCAGGAACGGGTAAAACTTCTTTTACTTTATACTTATTAGGGAATCTATTAGATTTTGAGGCTACTTGTGTCTGGATTCAAGCAAGCGAAATCTTTCCTCGAAAAAGACTAATCACACTGTTTCAAGATAAAAAACGTCAATATTTGCTAAAGAATATCTATATTACCCCTAAGAAAGGCATCTTTAACTCCTACAATGATCAACTTAATTTATTGAAAAAGATTGTAGATAAGGATTTTATTATGCCCCCAGAAATACGATTCATCGTCATTGATAATATCTCACATTATCTAAGATTAGAATTTGCTAATATTAAAGACTTAAAGAAAAAGTTTATTCTTCTTGACAAGTTTTATGATGAGTTGTTATGTCCTTTAATTCTAAAATGCCAACGAAAACAGATTACACTCGTTTTACTTCATGAGGTTATGTTTGATATCTCTACCCAAAGAACTCGTCCGTTCTTTCATAAACTCTATAAGAGAATTAAAGGAGGTAATATTAATTTAGGAAAATCTCTTATCTCTAAAGAACTGGTTATGGAAATTGTGAGAGGAGATCAATCGATCTCCTTTCCTTTCACAATAAAAGACAATGGATTTTATTTTTAAAATACATATTCCTAAGAATTTTTTTTTAAATAGCACTAAAGTCTCAGTATAGCATGGAAACCAAAATCGATAGGAAAAATTTTGACTCTGTGAAGTGTGGAATTTGTCGATCTGAAATTTTGGATCGTGCTCACATATACCAAGCTGGTATTCACTTAGGGGTAATATGTGTGCATTGTTATAAAAGATTTTCAAGTAATGATATAGAGCTAATGGCAAATTTATTTATTGCTTATGGTGGGTATTTTGGGATGCTTAGAAGTTCTTTATTCACTCCCATTAAAATATTGAAAAAATTAGTCAGAGAAGCTCAAGCCCAGAATCAGCATGTTAGTTTAGAACAAATAAATATACGATTGCTTCATAAGGCACTATTGCACGGACTGTCTCCCGAGCAATATATTCATAGTCTTGAGAAGCTTTTTGCCAAATAATATTTCACCTGTCCTTAGAATTGTGACCAATGAGATCTTTGGGACGAAACTATTTTGATTTGAACTAGAGTTTTAAACAATCAAAAATAATGAAGAGTGGATACCTATCATTATCAAATGCAAATATTGCAGGATAAGTTTGCATCGTTTCAATCGTCGGTATCGGTTCTACTATTTCTCTGATTACAAATCCCGCTTCTCTTAAACTCTTACTGTATTCTGATAAAGTCCTTTCGAATTGCCATAAGGGATTCTCTCCAAACCATTGAACTTGTGTAGCTCCTGATTCAAAATATCTGTCAATTATCCTGTACATTCTTTCTTCACGTCGCATGGTGTCAGAAGGGAGTTTTAGTTCAAGACTACTATGTTTAGCAAAGATAGGATGGGTATTTGACCACACAAATCTTCCGTTTGTTTTAAGAATCCTATTTATTTCTTTAAACGCTTGTTGATAATCTAAAACATCAGTCATAACAATATTTGATACAACAAGATCGAAACTTTTACTCTTAATCCCACTTAAATCATCTAAGGAAGTTTGAGTGAATTCACATCCTAACTTTTCTTTTTCTTCTCTCTTTGTACAATACTCAATAAAATGCTGAGAAACATCAACTCCCACTGCTATTGCTCCTTTTCTTGCTAGTCCCCTTGTTAAATATCCATTTCCACAACCTGCATCAAGCACTTTTAGACCTTTTACCTCGCCAATAAGTTCCCATAATGCGGGATCTATAATGAATTCACGATTAATGTCTCCTGCATCAACCCCACGGGCCTTGAATATCTCGCGTATCGTCCCCCCTAAGGAGATGTACTTATCAATTTGATCTAACCATTGTTGACTCCCTAGTTCCCATTTCTCTTGCGGATCCTCACGTTTTACTTCATCAATTGGGAATAATTTTGATTGTCGCAGTTTTCCTCCCCAAAGTTGGTTCTTTAGTGAAGTTGTTCTATCTTCTACTTTTAGCGCTTCTTCTACTGAAATTTCTTTCCCTTTTCTTAATTGTGAAGGTCTCCAAGTTGGTTTCCAAGGTTCAGATTCCTCTAAATTTGAAATCAATTTTGTCTTTTCTAATTGCCATGGATGTGTTCCTATAAATTCAGAATATAGTAGATCATAATGAGTATCCTCGCAATCTTCACACCAAAAAGCATACGCATAGCTTTTGTTCCAAAATCTTACTGGTTTTAAAGTAGGAGGGGTGCAATCACCACATAGTAAATGCTCAGTGGTAGGGCAATAATACAACCAACTAAAATGAGAAAATTTACCGCATTTAGAACACTGGAATTGGGCATGCCACCCACATCTAAAGATTACCTTTTCATTAGTAAATAAAGCTTCTCTGACAGGATAATCCTCATCATACTCCTTAATTTTTTTACAGTAAAAACAAGGTTGTGGATCTGCAGGTTCATAGAAGTACATAGTATAAATAAGTTATGAGATTATTTTTCTATTTTTCCCTCCTTTTTGTTTATCAAGAAATATGTAAAGGATCTAATTTTATGGAATTAAGGTATTAGAAATGTTAATATGTTTAAATTGCTTAAATTCTTGTAGACGTTTTTAACGAGTTTTAATTTGCTTTAAACGAGGGAAAAATGCCATATTGTATAAATTGCGGAGCCAAGATTCGATGGAGATTTCTACTTCAGAAATTATGCGAAAACTGCGAAATTTATGCTAGGTTATTAGGAAGTTATGAATTTATTATTCAAGAGAAAGATGAGAAAAAAGGATATTATGAAAGCATAAAAAACAAAATAAAAAATATTTTATTAACTTTAGTCTTGGGTATCGTGATCCTAATCGGTGGTTTGTTTATCAGTTACACAATTTTCCATTTACTACCTGAAGATCCTATTGTTAAATATTTAGTCAGCACCGGCATGCACAGCTGGGGCGAAGCGGCATATGCTGAAGCTGCCCGTAAATTAGGCTTTAAATATAATTCTTTTTTTGACGTTTATTATATGCCATTTCATAGATATCTTAAGGATCTATTTACATATAATTTAGGGAGATCCTATGTTTATGTTAGGAGAATGCCAGTTAAAATGATCCTTAAGGAAACAATTCTGTATACAAGTGTAGTTAGTTTGCTTCCTATTATAATTGGGATCGTTTTGGGGATAATAATTGGAAGATCTTCATCTAAAAATCGCGATAAAAGAAAGGGTAAACCTCTTCTAATATCTTGTGTAATTGGAATCTTTCTTCCAATATTACTTATCTTCATGCCGATGCTCGTATTAACTACTGTATTTATTACTTTACAAGTTCGCTACTTTATGGTACATAAACTATATAAAAAATCAATATTTACAAATACCCTCTTTATTAGTAGGATTTTTGGATTTTTATTATTATTTTACATCTTAGAAGATGTTGGCATTTATGGAGCACCCTTTCCATATAAAACAGGTGGATTTGGCGCACTTCTAGTAGAATCTATTTACTTGTCCGATCATTGGCTTTTTAGGGGATGTATGCTTAGTTTAATACTTATCCTCGTTATTATCACCCTAACCTCAAATTTTGTTTTATGTTTTTATAAATGGATCCACAAAGATGTGGGTACTTATAAGACTCCCTTTAACTTACAGAAAGAACTAACAAAAAACTCCTAATCTAATTTGGTTCCAAATTTTTTCTTTAAATATTTCAAGCAAAATTAGGAGTTAATTATAAAAGGATGGTGATGTTACAAAAGTATGGCAGATTTAAGTCAAATAAAAGGAATAAATGCGCGACAAATAAAACTCCTTCAAGAAAATGGAATTAGCAGCGCTGAAGCGTTAGCAATGAGTCCTAGCTTTACCGTAGCAAATATTGACGGATTAGGAGAAAAAACAGCTCAAAAGCTTATTTGGAATGCCAGAAATGCACTTGGTATGACGGAGTTCGTTCCCGCCGAAAGAATTGATGATAATGTTGAATATATCACCACTGGTTCATCTGGACTTAACCAGATATTAGGTGGAGGATTTCAGAGCTCACGACTTACAGAAGTTTACGGACCATTCAAATCAGGAAAGACAGCGCTAGCACATACACTAGCAGTAACTTGTCAACTTCCTGAAAAAGACGGTGGTATAAATACAAATGTGGCTTATATTGATACTGAAAATACCTTCTCAAAAGAAAAAATTAAAAGAATAGCTAGACGATTTGGCTTAGATCCTCAAGAGACTCTATCGCGAATTTATCATGCTAGGATTTACTCCTCTGATCATCAAACTCAGATGATCCAAAAAGCTGAAACGCTCTGTAAGACGCGTGGTGTACGTTTAATTATTATTGATAGTCTGATGGCATTGTTAAGAGCTGAATACGTAGGAATAGGGAAGCTTGCCCCCCGACAGGCACTCCTCAACAACATTATTCATACTTTATCACGAATGGCTGAGACCTATAATTGTGCCGTTCTCCTTACCAACCAAGTGGCAGTAAGAATGATGGGTATGTTTTCAGCTGAAGATGCTATTGGAGGTAATATAGTAGCCCACGGGTGCCATTTTCGAGTGATGTTTAAGACAAAAGGATTTTCCTCCAATAATTCATTGAAACGTAGAGCTATAATTGTAGATGCCCCTGATCTTCCTCCTTCCGAAACTGAATTCTTCATAACTGCAGCGGGAATAGCCGATACAGACACAGTGGAGATTCCAAATGCTCCAGGGTTAGAGTTTGAGATGGAGAAGTTATATGAAGAGCAAGGGGAAGGTAATACATCTGAACAAGCCGTTCCACTAACCTCGATCAAAGGAATTGGGAAGGGAACCGCTGAAGGACTTCATGCTCTCGGTATTAATTCTATCGACGACTTATTAGCAGCTGATCCTGATGATCTTTCTTCTAAGCTAAGTGGCGCATCTTCTAACAAGGTAACTGAATGGCAAAAATGGGCAGAACAATTAAAAATTAAAGCTTAATCTTTTTTTGTTTTCCTCTTTCTTGAGGATTCTATGTCCTTACCGAAATTTATTAATATGAGATTAGTAATTTTTACATTTATGGATAGAAAAATTAAATATCGTCTTATTATTTTAATCTCAGCAATTGTCTCCACCTCAGCAATTTTAGGAACAACTCTTGGATTTATTTTTTTAACTTCCACTAAACCTTATTGGTATGAAACATGTTATGGAAATATATGCTGTAAATATCAAGTGAGTTCATGTAGTGGAGATGGCACACCAGAGATTAATGTTGCTACTGTAAATAATCAGATTACCTTCGATCAAATTGTTTATTCTTATTGTTCACCTTCCTTTAAAGATCCTAAAAATTTTGGAATTTATTTATCACTTTTAGCGGATAACATAACAGTAAGGGAGATATATACTATAACTATAAATGAATCTATTACTACATGCGTGTGTTCTAACAGGATTGAGGGTATAATTTCAGGCATACCCCCAGGATATTATAATCTGACTTTTCTTTTTGTCAACAACATTTGGGATCAGATATCTATTGAGGTTTTAAAGATCATTGAAATTGTTATCCAATAGCTTTAGGGACCAAAAAATATCAATAAACTTTATTAAATTCGTTCTCTAAATCGGGAAATATTTCTAGATCTTTTCTTTGAAACGACTATAATAAGTCCAGTTATCATAGCTCCGAAAAAAATTATAATCCCAATCGTCCATTCTTCAGGTATAGAAAAAAAGTCTTTTAGAGAATGCGTACTGTTGTTCGGTATGGTATGATTCGGATCAACCTCTTGACTAATTTTGTAGAGTTCGATGACAGCATACCCAATATTTACATATTCAACTTCGCTTTGTAATGTTATGTTAAATATATATTCTCCTTCAGAAGCAGTGCCAAATTTAACTATTTGAATCTCGTTAATTGGTGTAAGGGAATAATTAGAGTAAATTCGGTATTCTAAATCTTCGGGACTACGGAGAGATAAGTCAATATAGGTTTGGTTGCTATAAAGAATTGAAATAGGGGAGACTCGTTCGATATAGAATTTGTACATATAATCTGATTTGAATGTAATACTGTGAGAAATATTCATTCCATTATAAAAGCGTGTAACTTTATAAAACATTACATCTTCATATTCTTCCATCGCGATCTTGTCATATAGGCATTTTGGGCCTTTTTCTATTCTAATATAGATGTTCACATTATTAGAGGTAATTACATGAAACTCAATTGTATAATTT
>JBHLRJ010000042.1:0-28817 GCA_048882645.1 Candidatus Thorarchaeota archaeon | reverse complement strand
AGTTTTTAGGTTCCTGTGATTTGCGTATAATAGATGATCTAAGACTTCCATAAGTACTGGATCTAAATTATCTATAGTTTCCCCAAAAGTTTCTAAAAATTCTTTCTTAATTTTTTCTAATTCTGATTTTGTTCTTCGTAATTCATCATTAATATCAGTTATAAACATAAACATTAAATCATGTTCTTTTACTAGCGAATAAACTAATTTATATTTAAAAAAATCATAACTATTTAAGCTTGTTCCCCTGCTGATTTCTTCTAAAATCTCAGGATAGAGATTTTGGAAATCTTCCAGCGTGATCGCCTTGCCAAAAGTCTTACTATATAACGCTTTTTCGCCTTTAAATATATAAACTTGTCTTAACATGATCTCTAACTCAAACGAAGGAACTTACACTAAAAGAGAAATCATTTAATCTTTTTGTGATAATAAAATAAAAATTTTGATGCTTTCGTTTATTCTTCAATCTAAATTTAAATATTTAAATTTTTAGAAATTGAAGACTATTGGAGCCATTAGAAGGAGTAACTTTTCTCTTAATCAATAATAAAAAAGAATGGAGAGATTCTTGGGCTTTATATAACACGATCCTCACGCTTTAGATTATCATATAGTGGTAATTGAAATATTGAATTTTCAAATTTAGAAAAAATGGAAAAGGCTCTTTATAAAATTTGAAAATTTTGGAAAAAGTTGAAGCTTCTTTCTAATTTGAGCTTAATAAAAAATTAATTATTCAAACAAGCATAATAATTAAAAATCAAATTTTTTAAATATATTATAACAAAAAGTAAATTTGAATTTAATAAAAAGAGATGAAGATGTTATTTTCAAATAACAAAAAGGTAAAAGGGTTAATTTTACTATTCCTAGTTGCTTTGATTCCAACGATTTATACCCTCATTCCAAATACCTTAATTAAAAAAACTACCGACGTAGTAGAAAGTCGTTCCAACCGAGATATTGAAGTAAAACTTAGCCTACCTCCAACTAGTTATGATTGGTGGAATAATTCTTGGGATTTCCGGATCCCTGTGGGAATAGAAGCATTAGGAGCTCAACTAGATGCTCCTGTTGAACTTTATATAAATTTTACCAAGCATTTTCAAGATTTAAATATACAGAATCCAACATTAAATACATCAACCATTCGGGTAATTGAATATATTTCGAGTTCTGATTATTATGAGGTTGAAAGTCAATTTGATCCTTATTCACGGAGTTATAACAGTCAAACTAATGCTATTGGAGACTTAATTTGGATTTTAAATGGGACCACTCTGAATAACCAAATTCGTGAATTTTTTGTATATTTCAACAATGGATCAGCACCTAGAGTGCCTGATCCTAACTACAATACAATTAGGCTTTGGCATGAAGGTTTTGAAGAATATCAAGCAGGTGATATTTTAAGACCAAGTGGAACTCAAGATAATCCAAGCCATATCGATTATTGGGAGATAAATAATGATACATTAGCACGGGGACAATCTTGTTTACATGTATGGGGTAATAATTGGAAGGCTTCAGCAATAGGACCAATTACTATAACTCCAGCAATGACAGTTACTGCCAAAATGAGGTTCGATGATCCATCTATATTGAGAGAAATATCGGGTATTGGCTTTCGTGGAGATCTTAGCTCTATTCCTGATACTCAAAATAGTTATAGGATTAGGGGTAACCAAAATTGGGGATCAGCAGGTAGTAATAAATTTGTTAATCAATATTATGCTACAAATACTTTTTTCTGGTACACGTTTAACTTATATACAGAAATTGCTTTAAGCAGCTTTAATTATATCTTTTATATTGCTGATGATGATTCATTTAGTCCAAATATTGATTTATATTGGGATGATATTTCAATCTGGTCAAAAACTGTTCAAACAACACCTAATAATTCACTTCAAACAACAATAGGGGATATTCAGTCTATTGAATATACATTAAAAATAACTTGTAAGGATGAAGATGGAAATAGAGTACCTAATGCGCATATGTACTTAACTAATGACTTAACCCCCTCTTATAATCAGGATCATATAAGTGATGAAAATGGAGAATGGACCTTCGAAGGGATAGAAAAGGATGCATTATATAACATAACTGTAAATTACACACAAAATGGGTTAATTAGTCCTGAAAGTGCTATTGTCTTTTATTATGAGAATTTTCCTATAATTACGTTAAATAATCATTTAACTGCATATCTTAGCCTAACGAAATTAAATTTTAATGTTACAGATAAAGATAATGATCCAATTCAAAATGGATACATTTTACTTAAAGAAGGCGTGAACACTGTAGGAAAAACAATATTAGATGAATTCGGTACAGGATCTATAACATGGATAAACAATACCGCTTATGATTATGAGGTTTATTATGATTACGATTCACTTACAGATAATTCTAATTATAGATATTCAAATATAGAAATTTACAGCAATTCTGTAGCTCTAATCAAAGATATTGATGTTGCAACTGAAATTTCTAAAATTGTATTCAATGTTACTGATGATACGGCTCAGTTGGTACCATTTACCAATGCAAAATTAAGATTCTATAATCAAACAGACTATGATAATGAAAACAAAATAATTGCAAACGTTTCAGTTGATATCAATGGAATAGCACAATTTATATCGTTTAGCAACACTTATGGAAATTGGGGTAATTACACGGTTGATATCTACTTTGGGGGCTTTGAACAGGAGTTTCATACTAATCTTGGCCCATTAGAGCATGAGTATAATTTTACACTAGTCACACAGGATTATGCTAAGATTGAAATACCATTGAATAAGGATATATATAACTCCACAATCATTAATCTTGATTACAGCTCCGAAATTTATTGGAGTGATAACGGATACATTTACTTCAACTTTATAAAACAAGATCCTCTTGTCCCGACTCCGACAGTTGTAGCTCCAAATGAAATCTATCTTCAGATGTTTGATGAGGAACTAAGTCAATATGGCCCCAGAGTTGATATCATATCTTACATGATCTCTCCCGGAATGTTTAATTTTACTTTCAATTCTGCTGATTTTGATTTCATTGGAGGAAGTACTTACTACTTCAATATTATAGGGAATTATAAAAGTTATGTTTTCAATGAAATTGCCTATAATTCTCTAAATGTAAACCCAATTGAAACGGATATTACATATTATGATTACAGCTTAAATGAATTAACAGATAAAAGAGTTACTGTTGTTTATGGTGAGATAGTTAATATTGTTGCCGATTTTCATGAACTTTCATCTGGTACTCCACTCAATGGGGCTTTAATATCATATAGTTGGGATTATGGTTCTGGAATGTTTATTGACGATCCAATACATCCAGATTTATACTACATTGTATTTGACTCTACTCCTGCCCCTAGTACAGCAGAGTATATTATTGACATTTTAGCGATTCTAACGAATTACTCTACCATTTCAGATTCAATTATTGTAAGCATTCTTCCAAGACCAACGTCTGTTAATGACGAAACAGGGTTATTCCAAGATTTTCCAGACGTATATGTATTGAAAACTAAACTATTTTACTTTGAATATGAAGATATATTAAGTAGCACGATATTAGGAGATCTCGATATTGCCACTTATAATTGGTATAGGATTGGTGAAGATGGAAAACCTCTTTCCGGTCTGGGTAATGAAGGGAGTGGTGATCTTACACAGGCCGTAAATGGTTCATATATCCTTGACTTTGACACGGAGTCGAGAGAAGTTGGTGAGTACTCTATCTATGTCACTCTGCAGAAAAATAATTATGAAGTAAGAAATGCCTTACTTTCACTTACGATTAGTAAAAGACCGATAGATGTAGTATTTCAAGCTACAGGGTTAACGGGTGATCAAATAAATATTATTCAAGGAAATCCTATAACCTTCACAATAACGCTTACAGATCCTACTGAAGATGATCAACCGTTAACTGGAGCAACTGTATATCTTGCAATTTCAGAAGGTAATTTTACGTTAACCGAGGTAATTGGGAACCCAGGGACTTACGAATATACTTATTCAACCAGCCATATAAATACGTTTCTAGCTCCTAAAACATTTACAGGTCAAATAATTATTCATAAGGATAATTATGAAGTTGATCCATTAAGTGTTACCATTGTAATAGAAATGACGGAGATCTTACCGGGATTTCCAATGTTTTATTTCCTATTAATAGTAGGAGCTGTAGTTGCTGTTGTTGCTAGTTTAGCTATTTATCGGACAATACAACAAGCCAGAATACCTACTTTTGTTAAGAAAGTGAGGAAAATGAAGAAGGAGATAAAGAGTAAAAAATTGATTCCTGAATCAGTTCTTTATCCATCAAAAAAGGAGTATCTAGTTAAACAATTAGGTGATAAGTGGGAATTGCTAGGATTATCATTGACCAAAGTATTAGGTGTTGAAACAAAGAAAAAAAAGCAAGCACAAGAAGAGGTGAGTGAATATAAAACTGCCCAGGGAGGTGAATTATAGATGCCAATTGGATTAGTTGTAATGAGATGGGATGACAGAGCTGGCACTGAAGTTTTAGCAAAATACCCTGAAGAAATATTGCTAACAGAGAAAACATTAATGCAGGTTTATAGCACTCATGAATATAGTGGAGAATCAGGGATGATTAGTTTAATGATCGGTTCATTAAATATCGCATCCTATTATACTGGCCCCGAAAAAAATTATTACATTCTTCTTCTTTTAAATCTTGATGAAGACTCAGATGCGTTTGAAGAGGGTTTAATTGATATTTCCAGAATAATCTTACAGAATCTAGAGGATGATAAATTCTTAGAAATGATTCCTTCACTTTTTCGACGGTTATCAGTATATCCTTCACTGAGTAATGAACAAAGACTTGCTTTAACATATCAAGATGAAGTAAAACGAATGATAATTAAACGGTTAAAAGATGAAGGCGTAGTATCTAAGTCAGAATTGATGATTTGGCTTAAAGATAAATACAAACAGGGTTTCGTTGACGTGGATGGAATTTTAATGGAACTTATTAAACGTGAGATAATAAAGGAGGCTTCAGTTAAAGGTATGCCCTCAGAACTAATTTTTCTGATAAAAGACGTTATTATCATGCGCATACCTCCGGTTAATATAATAAGTAACCCCGTAGATCGAGGATTACCATCACAACTTGTAGAAAGTTATAGAACTGATGTAAAAAGGTTCTTTCAATCTTATCAACCAACAGAAGGTGATAATCTCAGAGTCATAGATGTGCTAACTAACCCTCAAGTTTTTGAAACATTGCGCTTACTAAGAACTGCAGTTGTGACTAGAAATGATCTTGAGAAATTAAGAAAGAAAGGTGTAGAAGATCTCGATGATGTATTAAAGAAACTCTGGGATACTCAAATAGTACAAGTTTTTCAAGATGATAGAAATATAGAATATTATGCTCTTATTTCTGATTTCTATCTAGAGTTGATGTTCCCAAAATATCTAATGAATGTTATTAAAACGATTTATGACCAAAAATCAAAGGCAGATCAAGTTTTAATTGAATATTTAACTGTACTTGAGAACACCTACATAAATTTGAAAGCTGCCCAGAAAGAAGCAGCAAAAGCTAAAGACTAAATTGATTTTTTTATTTTTTTTTTTTGATTAATTTATCACAAAATTTTTGAATTGAATAGTATTAATCTCAAATAATACAATCAATAAATTAGTGTGAATTTAAAATGGATAAAATCTTTCCGAGTTGTGAAAAATATTTAGATACACCTGAAGCTATTGGTTTAGATGGGATTGATTTAGAAAAATATATCATCGCTAGTTATGTGATAAAACGCCCTAAGGGGCAAAATGTTAACTATTTATCTAGGTTTGCTGCTATCGAACAATCAACGGGAACATGGATTAGAGTACCGGCTGAAACAGAAGAAGTGAGAAAATATCATGTAGCAAGAGTGCTTGGAGTGTATGAACTTCCTCACATTGAGTATGGAGTGCCGAAAGATGTTAAAGAGCGAATTTATTTTGTACAAATTGGTTTTCCTATTGTAAATATTAAGGGATTGGGCATACCAATGCTGTTTACAACAGTTATAGGAAATATAAGTATTACACATGGATTAAAATTAGTAGACTTAGCATTTCCTAAAACATGGTTGGAAGATTTTAAAGGGCCTAAGTTTGGAATTGACGGACTAAGAGACCTTTTAAAGATACCAGAGCGCCCTCTTTTGAATAATATGGTAAAACCTTGTACAGGTCATACAGCGGATGTTGCAGCAGATTTGGTATACAAAGCTGCAGTTGGTGGATGCGATGTTGTGAAAGATGATGAATTAATCTCTGATCCATCTTTTAATAGATTAGAAGAAAGAATTGTAAAAGTAATGGAGGCCGTTGATAAAGCAGATTCTGAAAAAGGAGAAAAAACATTATATACAATAAATATTACAACTAAATTCCCAGACATGTTTGAATATGCAGATAAGATGATAGAATTGGGTGCTAATGCTTTAATGATTAATTACTTAACTACTGGGTTTGAAGCACTAAGACAGATCGCTGAGGATCCTTCTATAAAAGTCCCTATTTTGGGGCATATGGATTTTGGAGGTACATACTTTGGAGGATTATGGACGGGAATGACAAGTATGCTGACATTTGCGAAATTACCACGAATTTGTGGAGCTGATACAGTGGTAATCCCTGCACCTTATGGTAAAGCCGAGTTCTTAGATGAAAGATATGAACAAAACCTGAAAGCTCTTCGATTTCCTTTACAACATATTAAGCCGACACTACCAATGCCCTCCGGAGGTATTACTCCAGGAATGGTGGAAAAATGTATAAAAGAAGCAGGGAATGATATTCTAATAGGCAGTGGTGGTGGGATTCATAGTCATCCTGATGGACCTATATCTGGTGCTAAAGCGTTTAGGCAAGCAATTGATGCTGTTATGGCGGGAAAAGACGTTAGAAAAGTCGCTAAAGAGCAAAAAGAGTTGGGAGTTGCACTTGGAGTTTGGGGCAGTGGAAAAACAGCTTTAATTGAAGAGTAAAATTTTTTATTTTTATATTATTTCGTAATAGGTATCTCTAAACAGAACTCTTGTTTGAGATCTAAAATCATTTAAATTAATTTCATTAATGAGAGAATTGCCTCTTAAATCTAAAAATAACAGATTAGGTAAGTTTTTTAAGTAGAATAGGTTTTTTTCATCGCTCAAATTATTATTAGTTAAAATTAAATGAGTTAGATTTTGTAAGTGGATTATTTCCTTAATATCTGTAATTTGATTATTTGAAAGATCAAGTTGTTGTAAAGAGTGTAAATATTTTAAACCTGGTACATCTGAAAGATTCTTAATACTATTTTGCCACCTCCAAGGTGTACCCTTTACTTCGTATTCTAGGTAATTTGATAAATCTAGTTTGCTTATTAAGCCATTCTGCTGATTCAACTCATAATAAATGTTATTATATTTAGTGAATAAATTAGAAATTGTTATATAGTTAATTAAAATCTCAGCAAACTCACGGTGAGTAAATTTATCATAGTTTTTTTCTCTTAATAATGTCTTTAAAGTCTTTTTAAATTTTTTATTCTCTATTTTTCTCTCTTTGTTTAAGTATTTCTTCTTAATAATCTTCCTAATCTCCTTATAAAGAATTAACTTGGAGTTTTCAGATTTTAATTTTTCCAATATTTTAATTACTGTTATAATGCAATAGCCATCTCTTTCGTGTATAACACACCATTTTAAAACTTCAAAAGATTTTTCTAAAAAATTTTTTTCAATAATCTTAAGAGCGATATTTCTAATTATCGCATTTTCATCGGAAATTACAAGATTTTCTAAGATTTGGAACAAGTACTTATCTTTTATATCAAAATTGTTTAAGAGATTTAGGCTTTTTAGTCTAATTTCTTCATCATTGCTATTTTCAATAAAAGAGACTAAGGATTGTAATGCTGAGACTTTACCTATTTTATTATCTTGAAATTCTTCTATAATTTTATCAGGCGTTAATCTCAATATAATATAGATAATCATAGCGAACTTAAAAAATTAAAAAAACTGATGCTGAATATGTAAAAAATTGAGGATAAATAATTACAGAAAGGATGCAAGAAATCACAGAATATAAATCGAGATACCGTGTAATAGTAAATGAGCATTTTATTGATTTTTATTTTGAAATAGTAAGTATTGCTAAAGAGAAAATTATTTCAGTTTAACATTTTTATTGATTCTTGGTAATATTTTCTATGTTAGTATCATTATCAAAATTAAACGGAGGAAATTTATTCCTTTTCCGTAATTTTCTATTTAGTCTTGATTTTAATTCATTAAAAGGTTTTAGATTGCCAGAAAAGTCTGTGTGAGTTACACTATTAATTTCTTCATCAAGTAATTCTTCAACACCTTCCAGTTTTTCTAAATTCCCTTCTGAAAGTAAAGAGAGAAAATAATTATTTTGGTACTTTTTAAATGTTAAAAATCGAAATCTTTGAAATCCTAGTTTAACTGAAATCCAACGAGGGACTGCCGCTGTATTTCCTTGTGTATTTGCGGCAATTGCTTCAATCCTAGCTGTAAGCATTGATTCTTTCATTTCTAATTCTTCCTCAGGACTTTCAACTTCCATTTGTAATTGAATATCTAAATTTTCTCCTGTTAATAATGATATAATTCCAATAGACATGGAAGATAAGCCTAAATAATCAATACGTAGGGAATCTTCGACATATGGTATTTCTTCATCAGTAAATATCTTCTGTAATTCACGATATTTTGTTATGATATAATTAATACGTCTCATGAATTCATTTTCGATTCGATGCATTTCAAGTTTATCTAAATTATCTATATCTTGGCCTTCTACGAGTTCAGCAAAATTATTGGACATTTGTTCCAGGAGCCATTTTCCTTTCTTATCTGGGAAGTATCCGTAGGCGATATAGATGATTTCATCTTTAACATAGAATTGACACTTATATTCGGTATTATCTTCTACTGAAATAAGTAGCATTTTATGTAATTCGCCTCCTAATATTCCTGTAGCGATAAAATCTAAGTTATTCGCTAATTCTAAAAGGTATCTTAAATCCTCATTACTACAATATAATTGCGTTCTCTCAACCGAGGTAACTCCAAGTAATTTAGCGTATTCGCCTTTTCCTAGGTTAAATTCTTTACTATCTAATGAAATATCCGGGAATTCTTTCGGTTTTATTTTTACTTTTTCCCCTAATTTTGAAGCAACTGTTTTACTTTTGGTCTCAAATTGTTTCGGTTGAGGTTTTTCATCTTTGTCCTTTGTTAAGTCAAATAAAACTGGTGAAAACTTACCGCATCTTGGACATAATTGATCTTTAGGAAAAGGCCTCACAATTTTATATCCGCATCCTTCACATTTAACGGTATTTTTTCCTTCATCTGCTGAAGAAGATTGTTTTTTTTGTTCTTTTTTTACTTTTTTACTTTTTTTGATTTTGTGCTTTTTTTTATTACCTGAAGGAATTTTATACCAACTCACCTGAAATTTACCTATTATAAAATTAATATAATGAAATTTTAAATATTTTGATATTTTAATTCTACAAATATTTGTCGGCGATTTCTGTAAAAGCATCTAGGAACTTTTGGTTATCTTCAACAGTTCCAATAGTAATTCTAATATAATTATAAAGACCAGGTTTGCTAAAGTGCCGAACAAGAATTTTCATTTCTTTCAAATCCCAAACAAATTTTAATGTTTTAGATTTATCTTCAAATCTTACAAATATGAAATTTGAATCAGATGGTAAAACACTAACTCCATTAAATTTGTTTATTCTATCTGTTAAATTTTTTCTTTCCTCAATAATTTGCTTGTTTCTTTCAATTATTTTCTTATTATGCTTAATACATGATAAAGCGGCTATTTGACCTAGATAGTTAGTATTATAGGGTAGTTTTACTTTATTCATTTTTTTTATAATCTCCGCATCAGCTAAGGCATAACCGATTCTTAGCGACGCAAGTGAAAAACCCTTTGAAAAGGATCGAATTACAATTAAATTTTTCATTTTTTTTAATAGGGGTAAACAAGTTTGATCAGAGAAATCCGCATATGCTTCATCAACAACTACAATGCCAGGAAAACTTCCGCATAATTTAAGTATCGTTGCATTTCCAATTGATTTTCCATTAGGATTATTTGGGGAATTTACAAACATTACTTTACCCTTGGTATTATATACAGCATCAGGTATAGAAAAATCATCATTTAATTGAAGTTCATTTATTTTAGCATTATAAAGTGAAGCTAATACTCTATACAATCCATAAGATGGATAGAAAAGAACCACTTCATCTTGAGGATCAATAAATAACTTAAAAATTATATCAAAAATTTCATCAGCACCGTTACCTATAAACACTGAATTCCTATTTGTTAAAGTATCTTTATCTCTTAATAGAACATTAAGAATCTCTTTTCTTAATTCAAAGGAGGTAGGATCTGGGTAAAGTCTAAGTTTATAATTAACAGCATTTTTGATATCATTAATTATTTCAGGAACAGGTGGGTAAGGATTCTCATTGGTGTTTAATTTAAGCCATCCTTCTTCAGTTGGTTGCTCACCAGGTTCATAAGCTGAATATTTCTTTAGGTTTTCTCTTAGTAATTCACTTAAATCCATTTCTATGACCTTCTGTAAAATAAAACGTTCAAGTTATTAGATGATTTTTAAAAAAAATCAATAATTTATGTATTTACTCAATTAAATTTAATCTTTACCTTTTAATCGTTCTTCAATTGATCTTTTATGAGCATATAAGCCTTCAAATTCTGCTAATTTAATAGCAGTTTCACTTAATTTTTTTAAACCCGCTTTCTCACATTTAAGCACATCCATAGTTTTTAAAAAATCATAAATATTTAATCCTGAGTATTTCTTAGCACTTCCTCCTGTTGGAAGGATATGATTTGTTCCAGCACAGTAATCTCCTAGGGATACAGGAGAGAAGGGTCCTAGAAATACAGCACCAGCATTAATTATCTTATCCAAAAGCTCATCTGGATTCTCAGTTAAAATTTCAAGATGTTCGGGAGCAATTAAATTACTAATTCTAATACAATCTTCAATATTATTGGCTTGTATGATTAACGAATTGTTTTTTAAAGCTTTCTCAATAATCGACTTTCTTTTTGATTTTAATACATATTCATCAATTGAAGTTTTAATTTGGTTGATTAATCTATTTGAATTTGATACAATAATTCCTACATTGTCTGGATCATGCTCAATTTGAGAAATAAAATCAGCTATGACATAATTCATATCTGCGGAGTCATCAGCGATAATCAATATCTCAGATGGTCCTGCAAGAGCATCTATAGCAATGATATTAGATAATAGTTGTTTAGCAACGTTTACCCATATATTACCAGGTCCTACTATCTTTAATACTCTAGGTATTGTTTCTGTACCATAAGCCATAGCAGCTATTGCCTGTGCACCACCCACTTTAAAAATATTTTTTATACCAAATTCATTAGCAGCTACAAGAATTTCAGGAGCTATTTTTTTATCATCTTGCGGGGGACTACACATTATTAAATCTTCTATACTCGCAATAGATGCCGGTGCGGCGATCATCAATACAGTACTAGGATAGATTGCCCTCCCTCCAGGTATATATATCCCTACTGAGCTAATAGGGCGATAGATTTGGCCAACAGTTACACCCTCCTCAATTTCAATTGACCAATCCTCACGTTTCTGGGCAGAATGAAAGGCAATTAGGTTTTTTTTAGCATGTTTAATGGCTTTTAATAAAATGGGATCAACTTTTTTATAAGCATCGGAAATCTCTTCTTTTGTTACTCGTATATTTTCTTCATTTAACTCAACATTATCAAATTCTTTAGTAAATTTAATAATAGCTTGATCACCATATTCCTTTACCTCAGAAATTATGTTGATCACGGAGTCTTTTACAGAATCTAATTGGGAAATTATTCTAGGAATATAGAGTGATATTGTCTCTTCACTAATTTGATCTGAATTTATAATTTTTAGAGAGTTCATCGCGATCTTACTGATCATTTTATATCTTCAAGTGGTAATATTTGACGTGGTTCGTGCACAACTAGTCCTTGAGAGTATTTTCTTAACATAGGAATTAAACCTAAAAATTCCTCCTTTTTAATTATTGTATTTATAGCATACCATCCTTCACTCCCGGCTAATTTTGAAATTGTTGGGCGCTTTAGTGCAGGCAATTCCACAAGTATCTTACTAAGGTTTTCTTCTCTAACATTCATAAAAATATGAAGCTTTTTTTTAGCCTCAATAACACCTTTTAATAAGACGAGAATATCTTTAATTTTCTCTTGTTTCCATTCATCTTTTAAAGAATTTTTATTTGCGATTAGAACAGCAGTAGAAGTATCAAGAATTTCTAATATTTTTAAATTATTTGCGTTAATCGTTGTGCCCGTTGAGGTATTATCAATTATTACATCTACTTCCTCCGGGGGTTTTGCTTCTGTGGCTCCAAATGATAGGAAGATCTTAACTTTTTCATTTTCCCCCCAATTTTTCCATGGAGTAATAACTAAAGGACGTCTATCACCATATAACTCTTGATAAGCCTTATTTTGTTTTAGATAATTCATTGATAGAGTAAGATACTCTGTTGAGATCCTCAATGTCTTTTCCTCTTCATGAAATTTCTGGAGGATGTCATCTAGAGAACCAATATCATCCCATTTATTGGGGGCACAAAGCACTATCGACACTGCTCCTATTTCTAAATCCAGGAGAATCTCAACATCTGCTTTTGTCTCTTTAACCCAATCTATTCCAGAAATACCAAGATCAAATTCATTTTCTTCAACTAAATAATTAGGGATTTCTTGTGGCCTTAATAATTTAATGTAAACTTCTGGATCACCTGCAGAAGGTCGATAATCTCTTTTTGATGCAAATTTTAACTTTAAACCAGCTCTTTCAAAAAATGAAGTTACTTCTTCTTGCAAGCTCCCTTTAGGAATCGTAAATTTTAACACTTTTTCATTCATTTAAAATCAATAAACAATGTAAATTTAATAATTTAATCATTTTCAGAATAGATTTTATATTATTGTAGCTTTAAATTTAATTTACAAATTATTTATTTCATTCATATTTAAAAGTTTTATTTTGAATACTTAATTTTTAAATTAACGAAAACTATTTTATTAATAGCTAAAGATTCATGAATATATTATAAAATAACTATAGTTGTTAACCAATGACAGATTTTGCTCTTATGTTCGAAGCTAGACCAGGTGGGGAGCTTGTTCCAATTAAATGGGGAAAAGATAACTTTTTACCAGACACTTCGATAATAATTTTGGATGAAGGTTCAGAATCACTCTATTTATGGCATGGTGTGCAGCAAGGATTAGTTGCTCGAAGAACAGCTTTAAGGCAAGCAGAGTCATTGAAAGGACACGGATATACTGTTGGGAAAAGTATTGTTGGGAGAGATATTAAACACTTAAAAGAATTAGATGCAAGGAAGGTTGGAAAAGTTCCTGAGGATACTCAAATAAATGAAGAACTCCAAGAGTTATTAAACAGGGAATTTACCGAGTTAGATAATTACATTGTTACTTTCCAAGCTGGAGCAGTTAGACCTCCAGTTATGACTACAAAAGCAAAAGAAGAGCCAACCGTAATAAAAGAACCAACGATTAAAGAAGAACACGAAGTTAAACCAAAACCACTCGCTGAGGATCAATCACCAATTACACCTATTATTTCAAAACCCACAAATCCTGAAAAACCTACCGAAATTGCTTCAGAATATGATGATGCGGAACCTTTACCTTCTATAAAACCAACCGTGAAATCAACTACACCAATCCCATCCATACAAGTTTCTAAAGCAAGTTTGGAAACTAATGCGAAAGTATCTTTTGTATTCAGCGCTATTTTAGAGCATTTTGATGATATATGGATTTCAAAAAAGAAGGATGGAAATTATTCTGTAGAAGAAATGGATGGACCAATTTGTACATTTCATATAAAAGAAGGAGGAAAGATTAATTTTACAGCAAATTCCTTTTCTAGAATTGATCCAAAGATTAAAACTGCGATACAGAAAAAATTTATTGAGCTTTCAAAACTTATTTAGGAATCTTAAAACTCTCAAAATTTAAAACTTATATAATTTTTATTAATATATTTTTTTGTTCAAAAAGATTTAAGAGGTAAATCCTCAATTTTAGGATGAGTTATGAAATTCAATCACTTAGCCCAGTTGTTTTCGCAACTTGAAGGAACTACGAAACGGCTTGAAATGATTGATTTATTGTCAATTTTCTTTGGAGAAATTAAAGCCAAGAATGATTTTGAAGATTTAGATAAAATCATATATCTCCTACAAGGACAATTAGCCCCGAATATTAAACAATTCCCTAAGATGGGAATAGCTGAAAAGATGATAATCGAAGCTTTATCTATACACTCTGGAATAGGTGGAAAGAAAATTAAAGAGATATTAGTAAAGCAAGGGGATATAGGAGCTGCTGCTGAACTGATTTTGCGAAAGAAAAAAAAGCAGAAGTCTTTGTTTGATTATAATCAAAATGATACAATATCAAAATCATCTTTAGAGATCTCCGATTTATATTCTGAATTGAGAAAAATTGCATTGACTGATGGTAGTGGTTCACATGATACTAAATTAGGAGTACTAAGAGGTTTAATGAGACGATGTTCTCCATTAGAAAATAAGTATCTTTTACGCATAATAACATCTACATTGAGAGTTGGAGTTCAATCGCCCACAATCATCGAAGGATTAGCTCTTGCCTTTACTGGTTCAAAAGAAAATAAGAGTATTATAGAAAGAGCTTATACTTTATTTCCCGATCTTGGCGAAATTTCACTAGTCTTAGTAAAAAAGGGATTGGATGAAGTTAAAAAGATTGATATCCAATATGGAACGCCAATTCTCAGTATGCTGGCATCCCGAGAGATTTATACAGAATTTATTAATAGATTAGGTGTTCCATTCGTAGCAGAATATAAATTAGACGGAGAACGACTACAGATTCATAAAAAAGGGAATGATGTCATCTTATTTTCAAGACGATTAATTGATATATCTGAACAATATCCTGATGTTTGCCAAGTAATAAAAGAAAGTGTCGAATCAGAAAAGGTGATATTTGAGGGAGAAGTCGTTGCAATGGATCATGTATATGAAAAGATGCTTCCGTTTCAAGTATTGAGCCAGAGAAGGCGAAAATATGATGTTGAAGAAATAGTAAAAGAAGTTCCAGTTTGTTTATTTGTATTTGATCTTTTAAAATTTGACGATGAATCTTATATAAATAAACCATTTCCAGAGCGAAGGAAAAAACTTGAGGAGATTATAAATGAGAGAGATGAACTTAGATTAGTCAAGTCTGTTATGATCAATTCTACTGATGAATTACTTGAATTTTTCAATACAGCCGCG
This sequence comes from Candidatus Thorarchaeota archaeon, assembly GCA_048882645.1. Lineage (GTDB taxonomy): Archaea > Asgardarchaeota > Lokiarchaeia > Sigyniarchaeales > SOKP01 > Loki-b32. The sequence continues at coordinate 13,312 of JBHLRJ010000042.1, read as the reverse complement.
AAAGCAGGAAATGAAGGAATAATGGCGAAATCGATTAATGAAGACTCTATCTATCAAGCAGGGAATCGTGGTTATAAATGGTTAAAATTAAAAAGTCTAGAAGGAGGAAAATTAAAAGATACCATTGATGTGGTTTTAGTCGGTGCTTTCTATGGAAAAGGAAGGAGAACTGGAGTATATGGGACATATATTGGTGCTGTTTATGATCTAGAGAAAGATATATACGTAGCATTCACTCGGTTTTTTTCGGGAATAACTGATGAATTGTCCGAATCATTAACCGTAGAGATGGAATCATATAAATTAGAAAAAAAACCTAAAAATGTAATATGTGAAGATAATCCTGACATATGGCTAGAACCTGAAGTAGTAATGGAAATAACCGGTGATGAGATTACTGTAAGTGAAAAATTTGTTACTTTAGGATACTCTATGAGATTTCCCGTCTATGTACGCCTACGTCCTGAAAAAGGCCCAAAAGATATTACAACAGTAGATGAAATTAGAGAACTATATGAAACTCAATAATTACGATTTAAACTTAGAAATGAATCTCTAATCCATTTTTTACTAAATTGTTTAAGCTATTAGGAACTATTTTTATACCATTTTCTCCTAAATATAGCTCTTTTAATGAAATAAGCGATTTAATTGATTTTGGGATTGAATTTAAGTTATTTCTCGATAGATTTAAATATTGGAGAGATCTAAGATTCCCAATGCTTTCTGGGATTTGAGACAACTTATTATCACTTAAATTTAGATATTCTAAAGATATTAGAGATCCAATATTTTGAGGAATTTTATTAAGTTCATTTCGCTCTAAATTCAAAACTCTTAGTGAAGGGATCATTCCTAAAGATTTTGGTAATAACCTAATCTGATTCCAACTTAAAATAAGTTTTTCTAAAGATTTAAAACGTGTGAGAGATTCTGGAAGTTCTGTCAATTGATTATCATGCAAGTTTAATTCTTTTAAAGATGACAGGTGTTCTATCCTTTCAGGTAAAGACTGAATTTGATTTAGTCTTAAATTTAGTATCTCTAAGTTTGAAAGATTAGCTAATGTATCCGGGAGCTGTGAAAGTTCGTTCTTCCATAAAAATAAGTTTTTAAGTGAGGATAATTCACCTATCGAAACTGGTAATTCATTTAAATTATTTACATTAATATTCAAGGTCTCAAGATGCTTTAATTCACCTAACCATTCAGGGAGTTGCGTTAATTGATTATATCTCAAAATTAAAGTCTTTAAATGTGTTAAATTTCCCAACGCTTCAGGTAAGCATGTTATTCCTTTGAAAATAAAATCTAACTCCAAAACCTTACAGTCTTGTATTTTATATTTTAACCTCCAGAATAATTTCTCTAGATAGATTATTGTGAAATAATTTACCAAAATATCTTTAAAATCCTCAATCATGAATGAATCAATTTCTCTGGTTTCCTTTAAAATATCAAATCCAATTTTGAATTCTTTTCTTTTAATATTATTAATTTCTGCGATTAAAAACGATTTAGATAAAGGATCTGAACTAATTACTAAGTTCTGTAATATTTTAACTAACGTTATATAAATAGTCTTTAAACAAGAAGGTGATTCCTCATGAATGAGGGCCCATTTCATAGGTGTATAAATTTTACCTAAATAGTTACTACTTAAAGTGATAGCTGCACTATTTCTTATTACTTCATTAGAATCAGAAAGAAATAAATTCTCTAAGAACTTAAAAGTTGTTTCGTCTCTAATCCCAATACGATCTAACTCCCTAATACATTCAGCTCGTATTTTAACACTATCACTATTTTCAATTAAAGAAATAAATAGTTTTGCTGCTGCTTTTTTATCTAAGTTATTGTTTATATATTCTTTGTAGATCTTTTCAGGTGTAATTTCCATTACTTGAGAAAAAAGATTCTAACTTTTTAAATTACTGGTTTCAACTTATCAAATGCTTTAGTTTTTATGTGTGGTCTTCCAATTCCAGTTCTTTTATCTTTTCTTCGGTTATATTTCCATCTATCTTATTCCATCCTCTTTCATCATAATAGTCATCAAGAAGTTGATTTGTAACTTCTTGAGTAATTGTTATTTCACCAAAAAAATCCTTAAACTGAAATTTATTTTTACCATATTTTAAAGGTCTAAACCATTCATTTGGAAAATGGTCATCTTTTCGAGAAAATCCTTCCCTTGTATTTAATATTTTAAGTAGATTCCATGATCGCTCCGGGAATTTTCTTAGATGTTCAGAATCCACATTCATTCCAGTTACTGCACTATAAAATGTAGTAGCAGATTCAATACCCCAAAAACGGCTCATTTGTGCTCCTGCGCATATACTTAGTGAACTTAAAAGGTTATACTAATCTTCTGAGTATCATCATAAAATTTTTATTAAAGTTTTATATTGAGATCAATTTTCCTTTCTAGCTGCTGTAATGAAGGAGGTAACTTTTTAATTTGATTAAAATTTAAATCTAAAATTCTCAATGATGTAAGCGAAGAAAATGAGTCAGGTAAGATTTCAAGGCGATTACCCCATAAATTTAATTCTTCTAACGATGATAGTGATCCTATCCATTCTGGAAGGGATCTAAAGTTATTCCAACTTAGATTTAATACTCTAAGAAAGTTCAAGTTAGAAACTGATGATGGAAGAATTTTTAACTCATTATTTCTTAGATTTAATTTTTCTAAAGATTTAAGTGCCCCTATTGATGCTGGGACTTCGGATAATTTATTATCATATAAATCTAATTCTTTAAGGCTGGAAAATGAGCCTATCCACTCTGGAAGATGGACTAACTTATTACCACCAAGACCCAGTTTTTTTAAATACTTCAAAAGCCTTAAACTTGGGGAGACTGATTGAAGACTATTCCAACCTAATTCTAATTCAGTTATTGAATTAGATAAATTCACGGATATGGAACTTAATTTATTACCATGTAAATCTAAAGTTTTTAGTGAAGATAAAAAAATAACTGAGGATGGAACATCTATTAACAAATTGTTTCTTAAATTTAGGTACTTTAGTGATTCGAGAGAACCGATAGATTCGGGAAGATTTCTTATTCTATTTGATTTTAAGTTTAACGTAGTAAGAGATTTAAAATTCTGAAGATCAGGGATTCTCGCTAGTTTATTGTAGCTTAAATCTAAATATTCAATAGAACTCTTGAAAGTTGCGGGTATTTGTGTTAAATGATTAAAGCGCAAATCACATTTTTTTAGATCTTTTAATGAAAAAATTGATTCAAGAAAATTTTCCAATTTGTTCGAATTAGAACTGTATCTTTCGATATTTGATAAGTCCAGTTCTGTGATGCTCCCAAAATTGTTTATTTTATATTTAAAATACCCATATATGGTTTTTAAGGATGAAATTATGTAGTTATTTATAAGCATTTCTGCGAGATCTGTATTTGGGAAATTTTGAATATTCTCTATTAAATTTTTATCTAAATGTGAATCTTTTAATTTATTAATTAAAACTGATCTCGATTCTTTTGTATCTATTACACCTATTGATGTTATGATTGTTTTTATGCATTTTAAAGATTCTTCATGTTCAAGAGCCCAAACCATGAGATCTAAAGCTTTGCTTAAATAATGATTTTTTATAACTTGACATGTTAGATTTCTTACTTCTTCATTTGAATCTGAAATCATTAAGTGCTCTAAGAATTTAAAAGTCTTATCATCTTCAATTGGTATTTGATTAAGAGTATTTAAACTTTCGATTCGTGTCTTTAAATTTTCTGCATTATCAATTAAAGTTAACAATAATTCTATGGCAATTGGTCTTTCTAAGTCCCTATTCATAAAATCCTTAAGTATCGCTTCTGGAGTTAAAGGCATTTTTCAAATTCTTTTGATTTGATAATATTCAAGAACGTGGTATTAAAATTAGAGTCTCTCAATCACCATTCCTCCGAGACGTATGGGACCTCCTGTGGTGTTATATATCTTTTCTGCTTTTTTTAATTTGGATTGACTATTTGAATAAATTCTCGCCACTAGATCACCTTCATTAATTTTTGCACCTTGTTTTTTAATAATTTCTACGCCAGAATACTTTGAACTAGGACAACCTGCAGCTTTAGCAATTTGGTTAACAAGGGAATTATTTACTTCAACGATATATCCATTCTTTAAAGCAAAAAATTCTTTAACATGAGGTCCAAGTTCAATTTCTTCAGGAGTTATATCTGGATTTCCACCTTGAATTTCAATAATACTTTTCATTTTCTCATAAGCTTTGCCAGAACGTAAGATATCTTTTGCTAAAGCTTGACCCATACCCTCTCGAGCTTTTCCTGCCATTTCAAGAATAATGCCGGCTAGATCAGTAGATTTCTCTATTAAAGAATTTGGTCCTTTGGAATAATCCATTAAGAGGTTTAGTGCTTCTTTAGCTTCTAATGCAGGTCCAACAGCATGACCAATTGGTTGATTAGCTAAAGTTAATGCGCACTCCACTTCAACTCCCACGTTGCTGGCAATTTCTTTAAATAAATATGCGAATTGTTTTCCACTATCAGGAGTTGGGAACTTGGTGCCCTCACCGACAGGGATATCAAGAACAAGTTTTTTAACACCTAATGAAAGCTTTTTTGTGAGAATCGAAGGTATCATCAAACCTATTGGATCCATTTGCAAGGGGCGTTCAATTTCTATTAAAATATTATCAGCGGGAGCTATATCCAATGCGCCACCCCATATTATGCAAGCATTTTCTTTAGATACGATTTCATTCAATTCTTCTCTACTAAAAGCAACAGGAGCAAGAACTTCCATTGAATCGGCTGTCCCTGATGGAGAAGTTATTGCTCTTGTCGATGATTTTGGAATTGTTAATCCTGCTGCGGCTATAATCGGTACTATAATAAGTGAAACCTTATTTCCTGGAACTCCACCTTTCAATAAAATTTACGAGATGCAAATTTTTGTACTGTGTTTGTCATAGACATCCATTCCAAAATAAAAGATTTCTCCGCTTCTAGTTTCAGAGAGGGTTAAAGCTGTCATTTCTTCATTATCCATCCCCTTAATTTGAACAGCGGTTATAAATGCAGCTAAATCAATTCTTGATAATGAACCAGAAACTGCGTCAGTAATTATACTGCTTATTTCTTCACCCGTCAGTTTTAAGCCATTTATCTTCTTTTTAATAAATCTGAGTGAATCTGGAGGTTCTGCAGCTTTTACTGAGAGTACCATGTCTTGTTTCAAATCTTTTTTTTCTCGTAAGATATCTAAAAAGATTCCAATTTCACCCTGTTCTACAAGTGAATTTGAGTAGTCTATTTGAATAATAGCTGTCCAATATTTATCTTCGAAGTCTCTTGATTTAACATTTTTAATAACAATACGTTCTCCTGCTTTCTGTCCCAACTCTTGTGCATCTGCAACATTTAGAACTACATCTTTAATGTTTCCTGTTTCAAAATTTATTTCTTTTACTTTAAGCTTCATATCTAGTTGATTTTTATTTTATTATGTATTTAAAAGAGTTTGAATTTAATTTTAAGTTTTAGATTTACTTTTTTATACTTTTTAATATCGATCTAGTTTAAACCTTTTATTAGGATAAGTCTTGAAAGTAGGTTTGAATTCTTTGATTTGAAAATTTAATTTTTTTTTTTAAGAAGATATAAAACCTTTAGACATTCTCCCTACTTTTAATGATTTTAAAACATAAGCTATCAAGTTTATTAAATAATTTCTCATCTCGAATTTTCCCAGCATTCCAACCTTTTTTCTGAGTAAGATTTGTTTTAAATTTCTCATCAATTTCTATACCAATAAAAAATGTTTTTTTAATTTTTTTATTGTATACTAAATATTTGATATACTCAATAATTTCTTCTGTTTCTAAAATATCCAATAATTCCTTGTATTCATTATCACTAAGTGGATCTACTTCTTCTTTAATTATAAATAAAGCATAAAAACCCATGAAAAGAATCCAAAATGCAAGAACAAGATATAGAATCAGCAGTTCCAATAAAAACATTAAAAGTATAATTATAGGAACTCCTAATGCAATGACAAATAATCTAATCATAGCTTTAGGTATATATTTTATAATCATAGCTTTCTATCTTAATTAATGAAACAAGATATAAAAAGATACTTCGTACAATAAACGAGTTTCCCAAGATCCTTCTCTAACCAAAGCGGATTGTGATATGGATGATATCTAATAACCACAACCATGTGGAGTACGGTTTATAATGTAGAGAGTATAGTTTTCCTGTGTGAGAGACATATATAATGTTTTCAAATTTTACTTCAATATAATATGAATGCTAATTCATCATTTTAAATGGGAAGCACACTTTATATAATTGAGTTAAAAATAATGAATTATTCTTTTTTTTGAAATATCAAAATTAAAATAAGCTAAGAAATAATTAGATTCAATTATATGTGTTAAAATTTGATGATGAAAAGGATGAATAAATTCGAAAAAGCTGAAAATATTTTAAAGGAAATCAATGGTGATGGCTGGTTAATTGTATGTAATGAAGGTAATGATGTGAACTCTCCTTTCATGTTAGGAGTCGAATCCCATGCCCTTCACTATTTGTATATAGCAGCAGACGGGGAACATAGAGTTCTAGCTGTTGAGATGGAGGCACCAATGATCAAACGTTCATTAGAGAGAATGAAGATTGAGGCAAAAGTAGAATCGTATAATTCATTAAAGGAGTTAAGACAAATATTAAAACCTATCATTACCAAGCCTCGAATCGCATTAAATTTTGGAGAAAATGTTTTAGATGAGAAGGGAACTTACTTTGCTGATTATATCAGTGTGGGTCATTATTTTTCCGTTAAGAATTTAGCCCCTGAAACTGAGTTTTTCTCAGCAGCACCAATTATTTATGGATTAAGAAGTGTAAAAAGTAATGAGGAATTAAAAGATCTACGAAATGTATGTAAAGCAACAATTGAAATATTAGAAACACTCCCAGATATAGTTAAAAAGGGAATGAGTGAAAAAGAAATAAAAGCAGAAATAGAATGCAGATATATGAAATTAGGGAGACCCTCATTTGCTGCAATAGTAGGTAACGGAGCTCATTCAGCCGATCCACACCATAATACTTCAGAGAAAAAGATTGAGGAAGGGGTATTGTTAATTGATACAGGATTACAAATTGACCAAATGTGTTCTGATATAACATGGACCTTTTGGGTTGGGAGTAAACCTTCTGAGGAATTTCTTGCCGCGTATGATGCTCTTTATAATTCAAAAGAAGTTGCCGAGCAATATTTCGTTGACAATGGTCCAGCTAATCTCCCCGGTATAAAGTGCCGTGAATTTTTAACTAAGAAAGGTTACGACCACGAAAAATTGTTTTTTCATGGATATGGACACTCTCTCGGATTCGAAGCACATGATATCGGTCCTAGAGTAAGTTGGAAAGTATCTGATGAGATAAAACTTATGGAAAATATGGTGTATACTAGTGAACCGGGTTTATATTGGAAAGAAAAATGGGGAATCAGATTAGAAGATGATTTAATAATTGGAAAGGACAAATGTGAGAAAGTAACATACAATCCCAAGGAACCATTATTAATTTAATATTCTTTATCTCTTCATTTGGTTTAATCTTAAATAACATAAATGGTCTAACATTTAGAGTTTTATAACCAATGGAAATTCTTTAACATCTTCAATGATTTTTTGATCAGGATCATTGAATTTACTTGATATTTTTATTGTATAATCTCCCGCTTCAGTGGGTTTTAGATTTATTTCCCATTTAATGTTTTCATTTGGTTTTAGACTATATATTTGTTTATTTAATGTCCCTCTCATCACTTTAATCTGTTCGGGAAATTCTATTTCTATATTAAGATTTATTGCTTCCCCCTCGCTTTTATTTTCTATTAATATTTCCAAAGGAAAAGATTGACCAATAAGTGGGGGTCTTAAATTTTTAAGGGAAAACTCTAGGGTAGGAGGAGGAGATACTAAATTAGGCTTTAAAATTTCAAAAATTTCATAAATAAAAACTAGACTCCCATTTAATTCTGCGGTTAATGTAATAGGGCCAATAAATGGTTTTTCCATTTGAAAGTGAGGTTTAATTAAAAGGTTATATTTTTGTTTTTGACCAACTTTCATTATTATAGGAAGATCTGGTTTCTTCTGAGTAGTAAAATTGTCTGAAATCATAATTCCTATCTTCGTGATTTTTAGTTCTTCCAATTTATAATTATAAAATTCTTGTTTTGAAATATCTATTAAAGGAGTTGGATCAATTTCTAAAATTAGATCAATAACTTCATTTGTAGTGTAGACTTCCTTATCGAAATTCAACTTAGTTATTAAAGAGGTGAAAGTTTTTGCTATGACTAAAGCTTGTTTAGCGAGGAGAATTTCAGCTTCATGAAATTTATAATTAGTAAAATCTTTTTTAATTCTCTCAACATATTTTTCATTTCGTTCTTTTCTTACTATTGTTAGATTAGTTATTAGACGAATCAATGGATTTTCTTTAAAATATGCGTTATCAACATAATTTTTTATTTTTTTAGCTATTTTTAATCCTTCCTCTTGCTCACCTTTAACGAAATGACATAAGTAGGACAAACATGAGATTATAGTATAGTTTTGATTTCGATCAGATGCACCCCTCAAGCTGGAGATATAATTCAAAGCTTCTGAAAAAAATTGATTAGCTTCCATAAACTCATTTCTAAAAATCGAGGCATTTCCAGCCATTCTTAAGAAATTTATTCCTGCTAAATATTTATCTTCATTTATTGCACATTTAGCAGCATCAAAATAACAATCCCTGGCGAGTTCATAATCGCCTGATTTCAAATAGGAATCTCCTACAGTGCCAAATAATTTTGCTGCTCTTTTATATTGCATTGCTTTGGATAGTTTCTCAGCTTTTTTCAACTGTTTTTCAATGTCTTTGACCATTATGATCTCACTAAGATATGTACAATTATTTTAATTAATTTAATTTAAAATTAAAAATTAAGCAAATATTTGGCTAGGGATTTTATTAAAAATCCTAAAAATAAAAAATAAGATATGGAATATCTTTATAAAAATGATGAATTCCGAAACCATTACAATATGGTATGTCATCTTGCGACTAGAATTTTCTCACAAGATTCATTCAATCGGTTGATTTATTTTTTTTATTGGTTTTTGAATCCTTATCCTTTTCGGATTTTATGGATTCTTTAATAGGATTGCTTCCTAGATCTTGGATTAACTTTGAAATTCTTGTAGCCTCGTTTTGGAATTTTTGACCCTCGGCGGCACTACAATGGAACATTTGAACTCTTTCTGGCGAGACACCAGTAGTCGTTAAAATTTCTTTTACATACTGCACATTTCTTTCAGCGACTAAATTACCTGTCTCATAATCACACTCTCCACGATATCAAGCTCCAACGACAACACCATCAGCACCTTTACCAATTGCTCTCATAATAAGAGAAGGGGTTACTCTGCCTGTACAACTAATTCTAACGGGTCTAAAAGTAGCAGGATATTGAGCACGAATGGTCCCTGCCATATCTCCAGCACCATAACCTCATTTCCAGCATAAGAAAGCTAGAATCTTTATATCTTCACTTGAACTACTTGCCATTTTTTACACCTCTCTATACTTCTTCTAAAATTGCATCTATTTGTTTTTCATATTGAGGTTCTCTGTAATATTTTAGAGTTATAGCTTCTGAGGGGCAGTTCGCTAAACAGGAACCGCATCCTCTGCATAAAATATCGTTAACTTCCGCTCCATCCTCATTTACTGTTATTGCGTTGTAAGGGCAGTTTAATTCACATAATCCACATTTAGCACATTTTTCTTTATCTTCAACAGCTGCTCGGATTAAAAGTATACGATATTTATCTTTTCCCATAAGTCGTGCTAATGAAGAAGCAGCAGCTCTTCCTTGAGCTATAGATTCTACTATTGATTTTGGTCCTTGACTAGCTCCAGCTAAAACGATTCCAGGTATTTTTGTATCAATTGGATTTAATCTTGCATGAAATTCTTTAAAAAAGCCATCTTGACTTGTTTCAAGTTTTAATAGTTTTTGTATCTTCTCTACACCTATAGCAGGCACCATTGAAGCTGATAGTACAACCATATCGAATTCCAATTCTTTTAATTTACTCGAACTTAGTGTATTTTGCATTATAATTTTTAAATTGTGAGTTTCTGGATCTTCTTTTATTCTGCTAATATTTGTTCTGATGTATTTTATCCCTTCTTGTCGTGAAAGTGTAAAATATTCCTCATAATCCTTTCCCGCTGCTCGCATGTCCATATAAGCTACACTTATATCAGTATCCGGAGAATGTTGTTTAATTAATTTACTATTTTTTATCGAAATCATACAACAGACTCCAGAACTACAATATGTGTTCATGTTTAAATCTCTGGAACCTACGCATTGTATAAATAATATTCTTTTTGGTTCTTTGCTATCTGAAGGACGGACAAAATGACCTAAAGTAGGTCCATTGGGTGCTAAAATCCTTTCTAGTTTTAGTTGTGTTATTACATTTGGATATACATTATACCCCAAATAGCCCGTAGGTGGTTCAAATTCATCCCAACCAGTGGCAACGATTATTGATCCTACCTGTAATTCGACTATCTCGTCTTTTTGGTCAAAATCAATCGCATTTACTTCGCAAGCGCTCTTACATAACTCACATTTAATACATCTATCCATATCGATTTGAGCTAATGAAGGAACTGCTTGGGCGAATGCAGAATATATAGCTTTCCTAGAGTCTAATCCTTCATTGAACTCATTGTATCCATACGCAGGGCACACCTCCCAGCATGCTCCACATCCGTTACAGTCATTATTTACATAGCGTGCCCTCTTTCGAATAGTTACTGTGAAGTTTCCTACAAATCCTTGTACGTCTATTACCTCACTGTACGTATATAAATTTAGCCCTGGAGTTCTGGCTGATTGAAGCATAACTGGGCCTAAGATTCAAATAGAGCAGTCATCGGTAGGAAAAGTACGATCCAACTTAGCCATTTTGCCACCTATAGTAGGCCTTGTTTCCACTAAATGTACTTCAAATCCCTCTTCAGCTAAATCGATTCCTGCTGATAAACCAGCAACTCCTCCACCAATTATTAACGCTTTTTTCGTAATATCAACTTCTTTGATCAGAATCTTTTCTAATACCGCTGCTCTAGCAACAGCTGATCTAATAGCATCCTCAGCAACTTTTTGGGCACCCTCTTTATCCTGCCTATGGACAAAACTAGAATGCTCACGTATATTAGCGAATTCTAGATAAGAGGGATCAATATTCATTGATTCTAATACGCTCTTGAAAACCGGTTCATGAGTTTTAGGAGTGCATGAGCCCACAACAAGTCTATTTGCATTAGCTTCAATCATTTTTTCCTTTATAAATTCTGCTCCCGGTTCTGTTCACAAGCTAATATAATCTATTGCTGCTACTACATGTGGCAAAGTCATTGCGAATTCCCCTAATTTTTTCGTGGATATTATTTCAGCAATATTTATTCCTCACTGACATATAAAAACAGCAATCCTTGGAGTATCATCGTCTTCTTGAATAGTTTCACTCTTTGTTTCTACCATTGCATATCTACTCTTTCTATCTTTTTAATTTCCTCCAATTTTTGATATATTTCTGATCATAAATCAAAAAATTCGATTCTAATTAAGTAAATTTAAAACTAAATAAATTTAAAACTTATATCTTTTATAATATAATCACTTAAAAAACAGACTAAAAATAATTTCTCTAATTTAATAATACAAACGGGTTAATTATCCATGATTTTTCAGTTTTCATTAATTTTGGATTTTTTACCATACTTGAATTTCGTTTTCTTAATTTTAGGTCTTATAATCGTGTTAAGGTTACCTTTTTATTTTCTTATTCGGAGGGGTGATAGAACAAGCTTTAAGTGGGTAACTTATAGCGTTTTAATTCAAGTTGGAATTACTGTATTTATATGTTCTCCATTGATAATTTTGGGATTATTAGGAGAGTTTCAAAAAGGCCCGCCGAATCCAGGATTAATTGTCGCTTTCGCACTCCTATCCTTCTTTATTGATTTAAATGTCGTAAATGTAATTCATAAAAATGGAATGAAAAAATCAGTTTTTGTAGCACTTATAGTAGTTCCGATTACAATATATATCTTATATATAACCGTTCCATTGATTATAATGATTCAAATGATTAGTTAATCTTTATCTCATTGTTAATTTTAAGGTTCATATCGATTATTTCAGATCTAGCAGCTTCTCCAAATTTCTTATCTCCAAATTTCTTATTTTTTGCATAACTATAAATAATTCTTCTAGATGAGTTTACAATTCCTCCAAGTCCGTTGTTATTGAACCCAAATTTAATATCACTTGCTTGAGCTCCTTGAGCACCATAACCCGGTATTAAAATGAAAGAATTTTTTAAAATTTTACGTACTTTCTTTAATTCGTTGGGGAAAGTTGCCCCTACCACAGCACCTAAGTTAGTAAACTCATTTGGTTTTATCAATTCATTATTCCAAGAGTGTATTAATTCAGCCATTAAGAGATAATTTCTTTTTAGAATTGCATTCTTTACCTCAAATTCCGTTATCTCATTCGACACGTCAGATAATTTAATACTGAATAAATTTTGGAAATCCTCACTGCTAGGGTTTGAAGTTTTTACGAGAATGAAAACACCCTTTTCTTTATAAGTTAGGAATGGCTTAACTCCATCAATTCCAAGATAACCATTAACCGTACATGCATCTGCATCATAATTTTTAAACATTGAATAAGCATAGGCTTCGGAAGTAGAACCAATATCATTTCTTTTAGAATCTAAAATAACTAATAAATCATTTTTATGAGCATATTTTATTGTTTCTTTTAGTGCATTTAGGGCTTCATACTTTTCATAAAAGGCAATCTGTGGTTTAACAACTGGAATTAGATCGAAAGCAGAGTCAATTAAACCTTTATTAAATTCTAAAATTATTTTATCTGGTTTATCCAACTCTTCAATAAGATACTGAGGTATTTCACCTTCTTTATCCATTCTGGGATCCAATCCCATCGATATAACGCTTTGTTTTTCTCTTATTAATTGAATTAGGCGTTCTATAAAATACATAATTTTTCGAGTGTTTAATTATTATATTATCTACAATAGTAAAATAAAATACTATCGATCTTCTTCAGAATCATCAAATTCATCAATAATGTTATAGAGTTCATCTACCAATTCATCGATTGATATAGTTTTTTGTTCTTCGG
>JBHLRJ010000041.1:0-28951 GCA_048882645.1 Candidatus Thorarchaeota archaeon | reverse complement strand
TGCTCTTAAAGATTGGATAAAGAGATATGTAAATGTGAATCATAAGAAGGATCCTAATAATGAAAATTATAAGAGCATATCTGCTTTCTATAATTATGCTATGGCCAACCTCATGAACCTTTTTAAAGAAGGTAAGACATTTGAGGATTTTAAAAGAGTCGAGGATACAGAATATAAAGATGTTTTCGATAGATTCACATTTAAAGCAACTGTACCTCTATATGATATGGTTGCAGAAAGTAATAGATATAATACCATTCCTTTTGAGTTTATCACCAGCTTCTTAATGTTTGTTTATAGGCTTTATAAAAAAAATATTGGAAAAAATAATTATGAAGATTTGCAATTAATCTTCGAACGTTTTAAAAATCGAGTTTATCCTTCTCATATTACAAAAGAACTTAGCCTTGAAATTTTTAAAGAAAAAGATCAAAGATTTGCCACTGGTGTTTTTGTGTTTATTGGAAAGCAGAGGAATTTACATTTTGAAAATTGCAAATTTTTCGCTGCAGTTTTTGGGCTCTTAGGTATTAAAGTTGTCGATTTTACCTATTCTGCTAAAGATTTTTATTGTCGATTTGATCTCGTTGAAACTGATCTCTTATTTCGAGATGACTTAGCAAAGAAAGAAAGAATTAAGCTTTTAAACGAAAATGTCAAACTTGTGACAAATTTTGATGTTTTATTAGAAGATAAGGACGATAAACATCTATGGATGAAACTTGCTGAAGATCCTATGTTGTTTATAACTTTCAAGAATAAACGATCCTTTAATAAATGGATAGGTATTATCAAGAAAGACTTACAAAAATATACTCTAAAAGACAATCTCTCAAAGAAGATACTAAGTTTATTTGAGAAACTACATTGGATTAGGATTATAAATGAAAAAGATAGCTCTTTTCAAATTGAACAAAGTATGGGAGATAATAGTGAGCAAACCCAATGGTTAATAAATTACCTTTCAAAATTATCAAATATATCTCAGACTGAAGGGATCTATTACTTGAAAGATTGAATATTAACTGTTAAGATATATCCCAAACTTTTTTTGACAATAATTATAAATTTTAAGTGTTTAATGACTTAGTATTTCATTAATGTTATTAAGAAAAATATTTTTGCTTGATTAACTATGGAATCAGTATTCGATTATGAAAAATTGGGGCTTAAATGCGGGATTGAGCTTCATCAGCAACTAGAAACAAAAACCAAATTATTTTGTAGATGTCCTACTAAATTACAAGGCACTCGAGAACCTGACTTTACTATAAGGCGGACCATGCGCCCTGTTTTAAGCGAACTTGGTGTTTATGATAAAGCAATGCTCACAGAGTACGAGAAAGGTATGGGAATTACATATGAAGGTTACAATGATGTAGTATGTACTTATGAGCTCGATGACACACCTCCTTTTTCCTGTAGTGAGGAGGCTAGATTGATCGCACTGCAGATTGCGATGCTCCTTAATGCTAACATCATTGAAGAAATGCATGTTGTGAGAAAAAATTACCTCGATGGAAGTGTTCCATGTGGTTTTCAGCGAACAATGATTCTTGGAACTGATGGTTTTATCCCATTAGAAAGCGGTAAAAAGATAAGAGTAGAAATTCTAAGTTTAGAAGAAGAAGCAGCAAGAAGAATTAAAACTGAAACCAAAACGAATTATTTCCGTTTAGATCGTTTAGGAATTCCATTAATAGAAGTCACGACTAAGCCTGATATAAGTACACCAAATGAATGTAGAGAGTGTGCTGAAAGAATAGGATTATTATTATGGTCAACTAGCGTTAAGAAAGTTCTCGGATCAGTTAGGCAAGATATCAATGTGAGTATTAAATCAGGAACTAGAATCGAGATAAAAGGCGTGCAGAAATTGGGTTGGATACCCTTATTAATAAATCATGAAATATCTAGACAATTGAAACTCACCGAAATAAAAGAAGAACTTGGTAAAAGAAAATTAAATGAAAACAATATAACAAATAAACCAGTAGATTTGACTGATGCTCTTAAAAATACCAAATCTAACTTCATCTCAAAAGGTATTAAATCACGAAAAAAATTATACGGAATTAATTTCAGTGGATTTAATGGGATCTTTGGAAAAAATTTGATGGAAGACTATAGATTTGGTACA
Source organism: Candidatus Thorarchaeota archaeon (assembly GCA_048882645.1). Taxonomy (GTDB): domain Archaea; phylum Asgardarchaeota; class Lokiarchaeia; order Sigyniarchaeales; family SOKP01; genus Loki-b32. The sequence continues at coordinate 26,811 of JBHLRJ010000041.1, read as the reverse complement.
GAAATTAGTAGTAAAGTAAAAGTAATTTCTGGTTTAAAAGGAATTATTCACTCTGATGAAAATTTAAGTAGTTATAAGTTTACAAATGAGGATATTAAAATAATAAAAGATAAACTTGCTTTTAAGGAAGAGGATTGCTTTGTGTTAGTTTTGGGATCCAAAAAAGAAGTGGATAAATCCATGGATATTATTATCAAAAGAGTGAAATATGCTTTTAAAGGTGTACCTCCCGAAACTCGAAAGGCACTTGAAAATGGAAATACAGAATTTTTAAGAGAACTTCATGGGGGAGCAAGATTATATCCTGACACAGATACAGAAGCTATATTTAATACTGAAGAAGAGATTAAAGAAATAAGAAAAACTCTTCCAGAATATCCCTGGATAATAATAAAAAAGTATGCTAAACAATTCAAAACTGAAGAGAGATTGATAAAGGATCTCATTTTTACTGGAAGAATCAAACTCTTTGACCAGCTAATAAAATTATATCCTAATAGTTCTTCATTAATCCTTACAACATTATTAGAAACTACAACAGCACTTAGAAGAGAGGGAAAAAACATAGATAATATAGATGATAAAGATTTTCTTGAAATTTTTAATATTCTTGATAAAAAAGAAATTAGTAAGGAGGCAATTGAAGAGGTAATGAGCCTTAAGGCAGATTCTCCAGAACTCTCTATTAATCAAGTTAGAAAGAAATTGAAAATCCAAAGTATTTCCATAGACGATCTCAAGAAATTAATTATTGAGATTGTAAATAAAAATTCCGATATGATAAAAGAAAAAGAAATGAGAGCAAAAGGACCCTTGATGGGAGAAGTGATGAAGAAGGTACGAGGGAAAATTGATGGTGCCATTGTTTCTAAAGAATTAGAAATTGCTATTAAACAAAAATTAAAGAGTTGAGGGTATTGAGTGAGAAATTAAAAGGGTATAAAGGAGAGGGAAGACGAATATTAGAGAATAATAAGTTAGAAATATGGGATATAGTTCAAATAAAGACAGAGAAAACCAGTTATGAAGGGATTATCTTACCCAGAAGCGAGTACTCTGCTCCAAATTACATAAATATTAAACTAGCAAATAATTATAATGTTGGAATAAAAGTCTCTGAGATTCTAGAAATTAAAAAAATAGGTAAAAGAGAAGCAACTTATAAAATTCCTGAAAAAGAGTTTCCTAAAAATAAGAACCTTCCTAATGTTATACTCTTAGGAACAGGTGGAACAGTTGCTTCAAGATTAGATTATACTACAGGTGCAGTAATCCCTTCCTTTACTCCCGGTGAGCTTTTTAGCGCTGTTCCAGAATTAGCTGAAATCTGCAACCTTGAATGCGAGATGGTATTTGAAATTTTATCTGAAAATATGAAACATGAGTATTGGCAAAAATTAGCGAAAAAAATTGAAGCAGCAGCTAATTCTGGAGTTGATGGTGTCATGATCGGACATGGTACCGATACAATGTCATTTACAAGTGCTGCCTTATCATTCATGTTAAAAGACCTATCAATACCTGTAGTCATTGTTGGAAGTCAAAGAAGTTCCGATAGGCCTTCTTCTGATGCTGCTTTGAATTTAATAAATGCTGCAGTCGTTGCAACCTCCAATATTGCTGAAGTAGTTATTTGTATGCTAGGATCCCCTTCTCATGACTATGGGTTAATCCATCGTGGCACTTTAGTAAGAAAAATGCACTCATCAGTAAGAAACACATTCCGAACAATAGATAACATTCCTCTTGGGATGGTTAGGAATCGAGAAATTAAAATGTTTGGTCAAGATTATAGAAAGCGATCAGACTCAAAGACGAAAGCAGAAATTAATATAGAAAAAAAAGTAGCCCTAATTTATTCTCATCCTGACATGGAACCTGACTTAATTGATTTTTATATCGATAAAGGATATAGAGGAATAGTTTTTGCTGGAACAGGTTTAGGACATTTACCAACAAATCTTTATAAGTCCCTCGAAAGAGCCATTCAAGAAAAAATGACAATTCTCATGACCACACAGACTCTACACGGATTTGTTGGCATGAATGTGTATTCTACTGGACGAGAATTACTAAATATAGGGGTAATTCCTGGAAGAAATTTACTCCCAGAGGTTGGCTATGTTAAATTATGTTGGGTATTAGGACAAACTAGTGATACTAAAGAAATTAAAAATTTATTACTTAACAATTTAGCCGGTGAATTTATTGATAGAGAATTACCTATTGCCTTTAATTATAATATTGATGAACTTCTTAAAAATAAAAAACTCTAATTCTCTAATTTTCATACTATATGTTTGATAAGAAATCTTAATCTGAAAATTTCTTAAATTTCATTGGAAAACAATAAAAAATTTAAAGTTTGATTAATTTCAAGTTATATCCAGAATATAACGTGAAGTACATGGGAAAACGTATACTTGCTCAGCGAAAAGGTAGAGGGACTTTATCATTCCGATCACCTTCACATCGGCACGTAGGAGCGATAAAATATCGACCATTCATGAAAAATGAGAAACTATTTAAATTTACTGTAATAGATCTTATCCATTCACCAGGAAGGGGGGCTCCCGTCGCTTCAATCCAATATGACGATGGTGAAAAGGGACTTTGGTTACCCCCAGAAGGTATTTATGTAGGACAAGAATTTATCCAATCGAAAACTGGATATGGACAATCAATTCAGGTTGGTAATGTCTTGCCTTTAAAAAAAATGCCTTTAGGGACTTTAGTTTTTAATGTTGAGTCGATACCTGAGGATGGCGGCAAATTTGCAAGGGCTTCTGGCGTGGCGGCAATCGTCAGAAACAGGTCTGGAAATAAGGTTGAACTCCTCTTTCGATCAAAAAAAACCAAATGGATTCATCAGAATTGCTTGGCTACTGTCGGAGTTGTGGCTGGAGGCGGACGTACAGATAAACCATTTCTTAAAGCGGGTAATAAATTCCATTATAAGAAATCTAAAGCAAAGAAGTGGCCTGTGGTGCGCGGAGTTGCTATGAATCCCGTAAGTCATCCATACGGAGGTGGTGCGAAGCAATCCCCTCACAAATCTACCACAACAAGCAGAAATCGACCACCCGGTAGGAAAGTCGGGCAAATAGCGGCACGAAGAACAGGTCATCAGAATTAAAAAACTTGTCTTAGGAATATTTATTAATATAATTTAATCCTCCAGTATACCATCATTTTCTTTATAAGCTTGTACTTTTTTTAATGCCTGATAAAAAAATAATCAAAAAATTCATAAATCTGTCCCAAACATAGGTTTTAAATAGGAATGCTATTATATATAGCTGATATCAAAAGACATTTTTTCTCTTAACCGCCGTTAAGGAATTTCACATAAACCTATTTCTTTCATTAGGTTTAAAATATGGTTAAACTATAATATACATCACTTCAAGAAATATTCTTCATCAGAACACATTTAGTTAAGACTGGTCATTATTCATGATTGGGTAGTAGATTATTTTCTACTAAATTTAAATAACTAAATCCTCTGGTTGGAGCTGTCTTTTCTCTTTGAATTATTAATACTTAAAAGGGATACTAATAATAAAAACTTAAAGAGAAGGTTTCATTGGTTTCCCAAGGATGGATCTGGCTAAATGTAAAATCTGCAGACAGAAGATATCAAAAGAAGATATTAAAGATCATCTAAGAAGTTGCATTAGTAACGTAGATTTTGGGATTTGGGATCAAATGCATTTTGTCAGAAACTATCTGGGAGATAAAGAAATTATAATTTACATAAATGGATTTAGAGAAGATGCTTTGGAAAGCTTATTTAGTCCCATGGAATTCAAGGTTTACCCAGTTAGTTACTCAATATATAACATTACGGATTCGATAATCAACGGTCTACAGAGTAACGATCCTGAATTTTATAATGCGACGCTTAAACTACTCTGGTCTTTTTTTAATGATTTAACTCGTTTAATAACAGGAGATAGGAATGACTACTATCTCGCTTCATTATTGGAGCTTTTCAATGAAATTTATGAAAAACGATTAGAACATAAATTAGAGCATAGGGTTTCTAATTTAAATGACTCGTTTGAAAGAGTCATAAACAAATATAAGGAAAAAGTCATTCATTGCTATTATGGATTAATAGGTACTAATCATTGGAGGAAGAAAATACATTTTCTTGATGATACAGGGTTTTTCTCACAAGAGCTTTATAAACTTCTAAAACGATACAGGTTAGAGGTTGATTTCAATGGAGCTGATTCTCCTTTATCAAAGAATCTCCTCAAGGAAATTATTATTGCAAATTTCCAAAAGGGAGACTTTGAAGAGATATTCCCAAGAGTTAGCAGTTTGTTTACGTATGAAATTCATTTTTTTGATGATTTTAAGCTTACTTTAGGAGATTTTTTAGAATATATTATAGATAATAATGAAGCAAAATCATTACGTCAAGTATCGATAAATAGCAAGAAGAATATGATATAAAAATTAAATTATATCTAAAATTTCATCCTATAGTCCACATACAAGATGTTCTGTTAGTCTCTGGTAAAACTTTTATTTTTCACTTTTATTTCATAAGAGAGTGAATAAACTTAAAACCTAAAGCACTACAGAAACTAAATTCAAAAGTCTAATTCATACAAAAAAACTATAGTTACAACTATAGTCTCATGAATCCAGTAAGTCATCCATATGGGGGTGGTGCAAAACAATCGCCTCAAAAATCTCCTACTACAAGTAGAGATAGACCACATGGTGCGAATATAAGACAAATTGCTGCTATGAGAACTGGCCACCAAATCTAATCTACTTTCTCAGCGAAGTTATCCTTTTAATATAATAATTCCTAATTTTTTCGGAATCTGAAAAAAATCAATGGTAATAAAAACTTCATGAAATAAAGAAGAGATTATCCCCTCAACCCTTAACCTATGGTAAATGAAGGAATAAAAGATTAGTTAGCATTAAAATTAAAACTAATATGTTGTAAAAATTCTTTATACCTCGATCGTAATGTTACTTCTGTTACCCCGATAACTCTCGAGATATCTTTTTGACTTATTTTATGATTTTTCAATTTTGCTACTAAATAAATCGATCCAGCACACAATCCTTTTGGATCCTTGCCACATATAGAAGTGCTAGCAATGAAAGTTTTTAATACCTTTATTGCCTCCTTTTCTATATTAATATTCAGTCCTAAGTCTGCACAATATCTTGGAATTAAAGAAACTGGATCGATATGGGGAGATTTTAAATTTAATTCGCGTACTAATATTTTATAGCATTTTTTGACAATATTATCATTAATGGAAGCTTCTTCTAAAATTTCTTGAAGTGTAATTGGAACTCTTTCTTGTTTACAAACATAATATGCACATGCAGCAATCATCCCGTTAATTGACCTTCCTCTTAATAAATTTCTTTTAAATACTTCTTTATAAAGACGAACAGCTGATTTTTTGACACGTTCAGGAAAATTTAAATTTCCTCCAATTCTTTTTAATTCAGTTATAGCTATTAGCATATTTCTCTTTTCCCATGATAAATGTGTGTTCCATTTAGCTGCCCTTCTTAAATCAGGATTTTTTATCTTAGTTCTATCTATTATAGTGCTTAATCCAATATCAGGCATTAGAATCGATATTGGGCAGCCTGTTCGTTCTTTTTTATCTTTTTCTTGCTTTGAGTAAGCCCTAATTCCACTATGAGAAATGTCGACTTCCTTCTCATTTACGACCAACCCACACTGCTGACAAACTGTTTCCCCTCTCTGATGGATAGAGATGATACCTCCACCACATTCCGGACAAAAACTTGTATTAGAAGTTATTTCAACAACCATTGCATCCTACCTTAGTCCAAAATTTATAATAATTAACCCTTTTAACCTACACACAGAATATTTTTTTGAATAATTACACACAGAAAATTCTATTCAATGTTTTTTGTGTGAAAAAATTTTAATTCGTGTTAAAAAATTTTTTGATTATAACAAAAATATCCTTTTACATATTTAAATCTTTTCGTTCTTACACATTCAACTGTAATTACTTATTTTTTTGTTATGCTAATTGTTGAAAAAAATATCTATATGTAACTTTTTGAAATAATATAATACTAATGTGATATGTTTTTATTATAAAAAATAATTATAACAAATTTGTCGCTATATAGCGATTAAAATGAAACCAGAAGATGAATCACTAAGGCCATTCCCAAAATAATTATCTTAATACAACTACTATTTTGATAATAAATAAAGATTTTTAAGTGATTTGTGTACCCAAAAAATTATCAGAAAACCTTCTTTACTATTATCTCTAAAAAAAATATGATGAAAAAACATTAAATATAAGTTCTTTTATTAGATTTTCAGCTGAAACTATTAATTGCATTTAGTGGTCAAAAAATTACAATCCCAAGAAAATCTGAGGAAAATCCGAATAATCCAGAAGAAACTTCTGATGATGAGGAAATCATTAAGGTTAAGAACAATCCTATTGAGAAAACTGAAGAAATGATTAGATATGAGAAAGAAACTGAAAGATATGCCATTTGGCGTGGAAACATAACTGAAAGCTTCAAAAAGTGGCAAAGAGGGGAGAAAATTTACCATCGGGATAAAGAACGCATTTCATTATATGTATCTGATGAAAAAAAATCGAAATGGTTAGAATATTCAAAAGATAAAGGAACCACAATTTCAAAGTTGATCAGGGAGGCAGTGGATACATTTATTGAAAATCATGAAACTAGAACCTCTACTAATTTATCTAAATTGGATCCCAGGACCATTTCTAATATCTCTCATACCTTAAAAGAGCCATTAACATCAATAAAAGGTTATTCTCAACTACTTCTTGAGAACTATAAAGACCAATTAAACGAGCAGGTTTTAGATAGGATTAAAAATATTTTTGAACAAAGTGTCCTCCTCGAAAAGAAAATAATAAATATATTAGATAACATAAGAGTTGATTCTGAATATGATGTTTTGTTAATAGAAGACAACCCTACAACAATTCGCCTTATAAAAAGCATTTTTGAAAGTAAGGGTGTTAAATGTAAAGGTGTTGTTAGCGGTTCTAAAGGATTGGAAGAATTAGGACACAATTTTCCACAAGTAATCTTATTAGATATACTTTTACCAGATATAAATGGATATGATATTTGTAAAACCATTAAGTCAGATAAAAAATTTAAAGATATTCCTGTTTATTTCTTAACAGCAATAGCAGGCTCCGAAGTTGAGAAAAATTTAGAAGATACTAAAGTCGATGGATATATTTTAAAACCATTTAAATTAGCTGATTTTGAAATCATTTTTGATATTTTGAATCATAAGAAGAAGAAGAATAAATACTAAATTTTTAACTCTTGAGATAGTCTACAAATCTGAAATCCTTAAAATTAAATTATTAAATCTACTTTTGACTATGGGGTAACTGGATAATATATTATTATTTATATAAAAAAAATATATTAGGGGATAAAAAATTACAAAATATGATAAAGAATCAATATTTATGTAGTTATTTTTATAAAAAAAGAAAAAAAATGAACTAATAAATACAAATTTCAGTTCAAAGTATACAAAAACATAAATAGTAATTTTATTACAAATTTATTGAATTCTTAACATTAAAGAAATAAGAGATGGAAAAAAAAATTTCGGGCGAAAAGGATAAACCTAAAAACGATAAAGTAAAAGCAAAGGGCAAGAGACATAAAATTAAAAAAATGTCGGATGAGGAAATTGCAAATTTAGATTTAGAGAGCGATGAAACTAAAAAATTAATGGATAAATATCAAGAACAAACTGATAAGTATGCTATGTGGCGTGGAACAATAACAGAAGGATTTAAAAAGTGGTTAAAGGGGGAAAAAATTTATGATAGAGATAAAGAGAGAATATCACTATACGTTTCTGACGATACAAAAACAAAGTGGCAGAGCTTTAAAAAAACACATAATTATTCTACAATATCTGCTCTGATTAGAGATAGTGTAGATTATTATATCGAGCAGAAATCAGATATCCTTCGAGGAGGATTGAGAGCGATGAATGAAAAAACAATTTCTAACATTTCCCACGATCTTAAAGAACCATTAACGACTATTAAAGGATTTAGTCAATTACTTATGGAAAATTATAAAGATGAGTTGGATGAAGAAGTACTTTCTACTATTAAAAACATTTTTGATCAATCAATGCTCCTTGAAACTAAAATCATTAATATTCTCGATAACATTAAAACGGAGGGAATTGAGCCTCAATATGATATCTTATTAATTGAAGATGATTTACCAACTATCCGGCTTTTAACAAGTTACTTTGAAAACAAAGGCTATAAATGTAAGGGTGTGATAAGTGGCACAAAAGGATTAGAGGAATTAAAGGCAGGCGTTCCTAAAATAATATTGTTGGATATTATCCTTCCTGACATAGAAGGTTACGAAGTTTGCAAAATGATAAAAGATCACCCAAAATATAAAGAAATCCCCATTTTTTTTATAACTGCGATTCCGAAGAATGAGGTTGAAAAGAAGATGGAAGAAACAAAAGCAAATGGCTACTTTACTAAACCATTTGATTTTTCGGAGTTCGAGGCTTTATTTAAGTATTTTTGATAGTTCTAACGTACACTAATTCCTTGTATACAGTTTTCTCGTTTTATTTAATGTAAACTTAAATAAGATTCACATATAACAAGAAAATAAGCATTTTTTGTAAAAATGAAAAAAATTTTATTCTATTGAAAATATTTTAATTCAATACATAAAATTTAGCAGACGTAGCCTAGCTGGTAAGACGCCGGCCTTGAGCGTCTTAAACGAACAAGAAAGCCGGTGCGCGTAAGCGCTCGGGGGTTCGAATCCCTCCGTCTGCGTCTTTAAAGGTTACGTATGCTGAAATAAATTTAATAAATGGGCTATTGGCGCAGGCAGGTAGCGCAACCGGCTCTTAACCGGCAGGTCGGGGGTTCAAAACTAAATAGGATATCCCTATTTTGAGAGACTCCCTCATAGCCCGTTATTTAAATCTTCTAAGATCTGAAATTATGAAACCCTTTTCATGATTCTCATCATTTTATGAACTCCGTTCTTCGTTTATTTAAGGAAAACTATAAATTTCATGCTACATTGGACTCTAATTGAGTTGGTGAAAATTTGAGTGGGCAAAAAGATTTCCGTTACTTAATACCAGAAAGTCTGTTTAACGATATCACCCAAAAAGCTGCAGAAGAACACCCCATGATAGTGCATGGCTGGTTATTTGCCGATAGAAAGGAAAACTTCGGTATCTGTACTCAATTTATTATGAATTCCGATTTACGTAAAACCAAAGTCCACGTAAAACCAAGAAGCTGGATGAGATATAAAAAATCTAAGATTTATAACATGCGTAAATTTAAACAAGAGCTTGGGGTTGATATTGTTTGGCAATGGCACTCTCATCCATCTGGAAATGAGAAGCTTCACGCTATAGACAAAAGGATATTGAAGTACTTATCTAACGGAGTTATGATCATTGTAATTCCCCCTGTGCCAGAAAAAGAACAAAAGGCGCACTTAGTCGGATGGTACTATGATAAACGCTATACAAAAAAACCCATTATCGAGAAAATGGTTTTTGAAATAATTTCCGAATAAAATAGGCTAATCCTTAATTTTCTCTTTTTTTTTGAATTAAATAAATATCAACGAAAAACCGAGTAAAATTTATAATAGTTCTTTAAATTTTGTTAATATTGATTTATTCTATTACCCATTCATTATTAAAACTAGGAAGTTAGGTATGGGTACAACAAATGTTGAAATTAATATATCAAAGTTCTCAGAGAAGACAAAAGAGTTTTATCAGCAGATTGATATTCTGAAGGGCGTGATGATTTTCTTGGTAATTTTCGATCACACAATCCCATGGGATTATAAAAATAAGATGGGGGTTGCCTTATGGGAGAGAATTTCAATACCAATATTTTTAATAATAATGGGCTTTAATATGGGACTTTCCTTTAAACGAAGGGGAGAAACTTCTTTGCGAAAATTATATTCATGGAATTATTTTAAAAAAAAGTTTTGGCGTTATATTATTCCCTTTGCTTTATTATATCTGGTATCAACATTAGTAGGATTAAGCATTAATGGTGTTGATGCTCTTAGTCAATATAAAATTAACTGGAATACTCCACATCTCTTTATAGGGATAATTCTTTTCTACGGTCCGGGAAATTGGTTTTTACCTGTTATTTTCTGGTCAATTTTGATTATGCCTTTATTATATAAAGGCTTTTCAGGAAAGGTCTATTGGAGTATTATAACATTAGTTTTATGTTTTGTTGTTGAACTTGCACTTCAGTTAGGAATTTTTTTCATTTTTGATCCCCGTAATATAGCATCGTGGCATGAATATGATATTTTTATTTATTTCTATAGATTCGTCGTCACCACACCATTTTTCATGCTTTCTGCTATTGGATTAGGAATGTGGTTTTCAAGGAATCATAATATCTACGCTAAACAAAATATTGTGATATGGATACTTTTCCCGTTAAGTTTACTTTATCTTATATGGTACCAATTCTATAACTTCAGATTCAAATTTATCTTTGGCGACTACAATCTATTTGTATTTCCCTATTCAGCATTTTTGTTTTTAATTGTTATGAAAATATTACCAAAAAACTCAGATAATCTCTTTTTGAAAGGAGTTAGAACAATCGGCAGATCCACATATCATATTCTTCTCACTCAAATACTATATTTCGCTATTACTATCTCCTTATATGGGGATCATTATTGTGCCAGTATAATGGGAATTAATCAAACCAATTTCCTTATATGTATGCTCTATTTGATTCTTAATTGGATTTTATGTATTCCGATTGGTGTCTCATGGTGGTATGGTGAGACGAAATTAAGGAATTACTTATTGAGTAAAAAAAAGCGTAAAGATAGAATTACTGAAAAATGATTTTACGTTTTATGATAAAATATTAAAATTTTAAATCGTTATATTGAAAATATAACATATTGAATACTGATCAAGTTAGCAATCGTCGCTTAGCCTGGTAGAGCGCCGGTCTGCTAAACCGGTGTCCGACGGACTCGTGGGTTCGAATCCCACCGATTGCGCTTGAAAAAATGAGGGGCCAGTGGTCTAGTGGTTATGACGTCGCGCTTACACCGCGAAGGTCGGGAGTTCAATCCTCTCCTGGCCCACTATTACTTTCAATCTAATTAAATAATTCTTTAATTCTTTTTGGCTGCAAAACACTAAACTTACAATTTTTTAGTTCTCTTCCAATATGAGCTATAATCCCTGGAGCGTTTGAATCTTTTTTTAATAGTATCATATTTTCTAAAAAGCCAAACCTCTTAATAGTAATGATATCTCTGAAATGCCCTCTTTTAGTAAGAACTTTTTTAAATTGCCCCTTAGTCTCCCCGCTTAAAACTAATCCTTCAATATTTTCTTCTATAATCTTCTTGAAAAAATTAAGTGATTCGAGGGCGATTTCTCCTTGCAATTTAGTGTTCTCTTTATCAATTTTTAATATTTTAACGTATACTGGAAAATGATCTATAAAATCATAAGCATCAATAATAGCTTTCAGAGATTTCTCTCTTCCTTTGCATAATTGGTTACGAAGAGTATGAAGACCTATTAAAACATCAACCTGGGGATTCATAATAGCACAATCAGCAAATATTCCAAAACCTACTTTTCCTACCTCCACCATTGTGCCTTTATAAATCTCCCCTTCTCTAATCTCTGAAAATTCTCTTATGGTTCCTATTTCACTCTTTAACAAGTTAAAAATAAATACTTCTTCTGGACCACTTATGATAATTTCAAATCTTTTGTCAAAATCTCTTAATTTTTTAACCTTAATTGAAGTATCTGGGAATCCTTTAATATGTTCATTTAGATATTTTAAATATCTAAGGAAAATATCCTCATTGCCTCTTGCTTTAGAAACATTATAAATTTTATCAAAAAGTACTAAATTTTTTACCATGTGAACTACAAAATTGCTGGAAATTAAGAGAATTTATATATTTTAATACGTCTAAGGTAAAATACTTTTCTTATCCCTTCAAAATAAAGTAATAGTGATTCTAAAAAGACTTAAATTCCACAATTTTTATTTCTCAATATAAATAAAACAAAGGTAATTTAAGAGTGAAAAATATGGAAGAACAAAGATTTCTTTCATTAGTTGAAGCTTTAAGAGCCCAAGTAGGAGTTGAAGAAATTTTTTTATTAAATAATGAAGGAGAAATTGTATATAAGTCTGAAGATTTTCAATTAACAAATGAGGAAGCTAAAGCACTTCTTACTGCATGGAAGAATAAAGAATCTGCCATTATGTTTCAGAATTCTCGATTTGCTGTATTAAAAAACGATGAACTCCAACTGGCTGCCAAAAATATTGGTGGGGGTAAAGGTAATATCGTTGGGTCAATAACAAAGGAAGGAGATTATCTCATAGCTCACACAAGGGATGAAGGTTTAATCATTTTAGAATGGTCAATTTTCATTAATAAAGTTGCATGGTCCTAATATTATATTGCACAATGAAAGATTAATAAAATCTTCTCTCTTCATTTTAAATTATTTAAACAAAATATTTATTTCATTATTTATTACTAATTTTTAACTAAGTAAATCAAAAAAATTATATAAATAAAAAGAATTAGTTAAAATTTTAAAAATAAAACCAAATTGGTTAAAAATTTAGGATTTTAAGGAGAAAATTAAGGAGGTTTATCAAAAATGTTTCAGCAAGCCGGTCGAGGATATGATATGGCAATAACACAATTTTCACCCGAAGGTCGTCTTTTCCAAGTCGAATATGCTATTGAAGCTGTTCGAAGAGGTACTACAGCAATAGTGTGTAAAAATAAAGACTCTGTAGTTTTTGCGGTTGAAAAGAAAAGTTCTGAACTCCAAGAAGATAGTTTGGGCTCAGAAAAAATATTTAAAATTGATGATCATATTGGGGTGGCAATTGCAGGATTAACTGCAGATGCACGAGTTCTAATCGATAGAGCTAGAATCCAAGCTCAAGTTAATTTGTTAAATTATGATGAAACCATTTCCGTAAAGGATTGCACTTTAAATATATGTGAATATAAACAAGTCTTTACTCAGAATGCTGGTGTTAGGCCTTTTGGAGTGAGTTTCCTAATTGCTGGAATTGATAACGATGGAAAAACATCCTTATATTTAACAGATCCTTCAGGAGCTCTTTGGTCATATTTTGCATTTGCAATTGGCTCCGGAGCTACCGAAGCAAGGGCATACCTTGAGGAAAATTATAAATTTGATATGGATGATGAAGAATTAAAGTTATTACCCTTAAAAGCTCTTAAAGAAATAATGGGTGATGATTTAAATAAGAATACTTGTGATGTAGCTTTTATATTAAAAGATGATAGAACCTTTAGGTTATTAAATTTAGATGAAAAGGAAGATTTATTGAATAAATTAACCCCTTCCTAATTTAGTTCATTTCAAGGTTCTTGCCCTTTATGGTTATCCAATAACGCACAGACAAAAAATAAGAAAAGATTGAAATCAAGGGAATTCAATTATTAGAATAAGGCAGTTATATTATGTACGATCGACCAACCGACCGAGCAAGAATTGATTTAGGCGGATTCATCATAGGACGAATCGTGAATTCTGGAAGAACTTTTGAGATGTTAATGGATCCAGAGAGAGCATGGGAAGCAAAGAAATTAATTCGAGAAGAAATCAGCAACCGTTTAAAATCAGGAAAGGAGAAATCAAGAATTAGTGTAGATGAGATTTTAGAAGATAAATTGATTGATCTTGAGCTAATTTTTGAAAGCTTTATCGTATTTGAGGATTTGAGAAGAGGCAAAAAAGCTACGGATGGTGATATGGAAGTAGTTTTTGATACAACTGATGGTAGAAGAATTGCTGCTCATATCCTTCTTGAAGGGGACATACACTGGACAAAAACTCAAAGAGAAGAAGAAAGAAGTAAAAAGTTGAAACAAATAATAACTATAATAAGTAAAAATGCCATTAATCCTCAGAATAACAAACCTCATCCATATCAGAGAATAGAAAAAGCTATTGAGGAAGCTAAAGTTAAAATTGATTTAATGAAAAGTGTTGAAGAACAAGTTGAAGATGTTGTCAAAAGTATTCGTATTATTATTCCCATTCGCATGGAACAAGTAGAGATGGCAGTAAAAATACCTTCCGCATTTACAGCAAAAGGTTATAATATCGTTGCTCAATTAGCACAAATTAAGAAAGAAGAATGGCAATCTGATGGCTCTTGGGTCTCGGTTATTAGTTTACCAGCGGGATTACAAGTGGAACTAATTGATAAATTAAATAAACTTACACATGGAAGAGTTCAAACGAAACTCTTAAAAACCTAAATAAATCGTTTTTGACTAATTCTAATTTATATCATTTTTAGGAATAGGTTACGTTACAAGTAAAAATAATATGTGAGAATAAATATGGAGAATGAATTTGAAGAAGAAGAACTCGAAAATTCTGAAGAAGATGAGGAGGATAACGATGAATTCGATGAATTTGATGAAGACGAGGAGGTTACTAGAGATCTCGTCGTCCCTGGAGAAGTTTTAACAGAAGATACGGAAAATTTCTTACCAGGTAGGAGTACTATATATAATGAGAACAGGAGTAAAATAATTTCCTTAAATATTGGATTAAAACAAATAAAAAAGAATTATATCAATGTAATCCCATTAAGAGGTTTTTATACTCCTCGACCAGGAGATAAAGTTATTGCTCTTGTTGTTGATAAGAATCCTGTGAAATACAAATGTGACATTAATGCCAAGGATTTTGGAACATTAAAACCAAAAAACACTATTAAAAGAGGTAGAATGAAATCCTTCAGGGGAGGAAGTAATTACAATCAAGAAAAAGCTAATACTGAGAAATATGATATTGGTGATATATTGGTAGTAAAAATATTATCAGCTGATCGATTAAATAAACCTGAGTTAACTACTGTTGGTAAATATCTAGGAAAGAGAAATAATGGTATAGTAATTACAGTAGATACACCGAAAATCCCTCGAGTTATAGGCCGTAATGGTTCAATGATCAAAATGTTAAAGAATCTAACAAATTGCAATATATTTGTTACTCAAAATGGTCGTATATGGTTAAAAGGTGAAGACATACATCATGAAAGATTACTAATCGAATCAATTCGAAAAATAGTAGATGAAGCTCATACCGTAGGCTTAACAGATCGTATGCAAGAATTTATAATAAATGAAAAAAAAAAAAGAGGTATCGCATAAATGCCATTAATTATTAAAGATGAATATCCTGAGAAATTATTTCGAGAAGATGGAAAGAGACTTGATGGTAGAGATCTAACTGAATTACGAAACATCAAAATGGATGTAGGTGTTATTGAAAACGCAGATGGATCAGCTTATCTTGAATGGGGAAACAATAAAATATTTGCAGCTGTATATGGTCCAAGAGAAGTACACCCCCATCATTTAGCTAAACCAGATAGAGGAATTCTAAGAGTTTTCTATAGGATGGCAACATTTTCTGTTTTTGATAGAAAACGACCTGCTCCTGGACGGAGGGAGAAAGAAATTTCAATGATTGTAGCAGATTGCTTAGAACCAATTCTTTTTCTTGAATTATACCCTGGTACTAGTTTTGAAGTTTTTATTGAGGTTATTGATGCAGATGGTGGGACTAGATGTGCTAGTACTACTGTGGCGGCATTAGCATTAGCTGATGCTGGAATTCCTATGAAAAGTTTAGTTTCAGCAGTAGCGGTAGGTAAGATAGATGGGAAGAGAGTAGTTGATCTTTCTGGAATTGAAGATAAAGCTGGTGAAGCAGATTTACCATGCGCCATTACATGGTATAATGAGGAAATATCATTATTACAGTTTGATGGAGATATGAATTTAGAGGAAATGAGCGATTTCTTAGATCTAGCTAAAGAAGCATTAGGTAAAATTCACCAAGTGCAGTTAGACGCATTAAGAAGCAAATATGTTTCTTTAGCAGAAGAAACCAATAATAAAGATGAAGGTGAGAATTAAAAATGATGGATGTTAAACGGATTATTTCAAAAGTTGAAAAAAACTATATTAAATTAAATCTAAAGAAAGAAGAACGAATTGATGGAAGGAATCTTTGGGAGTATAGGGAATTTAAAATTAAGAGTGACGTAATTGCCTCAGCTGAAGGCTCTGCCGATGTATTTTTAGGAGACACAAGAATAATTACTGGTTTAAAATATGAAATTGGTGAACCATTTCCAGACCTCCCAGACGAAGGTGTGTGTACTATAATGGCAGAATTGCTTCCTATAGCTTCTCCTTTATTTGAAAGAGGACCTCCAGATGAGCAATCAATTGAATTAGCACGAGTAGTAGATCGTGGAATCAGACACGCAGATTGTGTTCAAACCCAAAAACTCTGTATTAAAGAAAATGAAGCTGTTTATATCCTTTTTGTAGATATGTATGTAATAAACTATGATGGTAATTTGATTGATGCCGGAGGAGTAAGTGCACTAACGACATTACTTTCAGCCCATCTCCCAGAAGGTAAAATTGGAGATGACGGTCTTGAATGGACAGGAAAATATCTAACAGGAGCTGATTTAGTGAATGAATTACCCCTAGCATTAACATATGGAAAGATCGACGATATTGTGTTCTTAGATCCAAGCTTACCTGAAGAATTAATGAGTGATGGTAAAATATCAATTTCTGTAACTGAAGATAAAATAACATCAATTCAAAAGAGTGGGGCAGCAACGTTTTCAATTGATGAAATTAAAGATTTAGGTAAAAAATCACTAGAAATCGGTAAGAAACTTCGAAAAGAGTTAGATTTGCCACAATATAAATCTAGTTTAAAATAATCTAATAAATTTTTTCTTATTTTTAAAATTCTTTTTGTAAAACTAGTTTTAAATTCAATTAGCAATAATTTTAATTAAATTTAATTAGAAAAATTTATAGTTTATTATAATTTTAATATAACATCAGTAAAATCAAACTAATTTTATTATACTATGGCAAAAAAGAGAGTCGGAATTACTGGAAAATATGGTGCTAGGTATGGGAGTACTCTACGTAAAAGATCTCGTTTAATTTTAGACAGAATGAAAGGAGATATCAAATGTCCCCGATGTAAAACAAGAGGATCTATACAAAGAGTATCTACAGGTATTTGGTATTGTAAAAAATGTGAGGGACGATTTACTGGTGGTGCGTATTACATAGAGACTCCTCGTGGTGCTGAATCTTTTAGAATTGCAAAACGCAAGCAGAGAGAAATGGAATCTATTGAAGAATGATGAGTCAGAGTAACTTTTTTTCGATTAAATCAACTGTGGAATTAAAATTTAATGATTTTCATACTCGAGATGTTGCATTTAACTCTTTCATTCCCGAGATTGATAAATTACAAACAAAACGTTCAAAAGTTATAATAGAGAAAAAAAATACGAATATACTAATCTTCAAGATTGAAAGTAGTGATATTACTGCTTTTAGAGCATCAATGAATGAAATTATTAGTTTTGGAAAAATTGTAGAAAATACCAAACAATTAACAGAAACCTCATAAGAAAAAGATAATTACTTTATCCATATAATAAAAATTAGATAAACAGAGTGAAAAATTATGACCATAGATCCTGATAGCTTAAATGAAGAGCAAAAAAAGAAATTAATAAATTACCAAAACCTACAACAAACGTATGAATTTATTACTTCACAAAAATTGCAATTAGAATCTAATCTTAGAGAAACAGAATTAGCAATTGAAGAATTAGAAAAAGCTAATCCTGAAGCTAAAGTTTATAAGTCCATTGGGGGTGTACTAGTTTTAAGTGAAAGAACCAAACTCTTGGATGAAAAGAAAAGCCTAAAAGTTACTCTTGAGATGAGATTAAAAACGTTGGATCAAAAAAGATCAAGGGTGGAAAATCAAATTACAACCCTAAGAGATTCTATCCAAGCTGATTTTCAAAATAAAAGTGCTTAATCTAATTTATGGCAAACAATCAATTTGATGAATTTTTAAATTTTATTAAAGGTAAAAAGATTTTAATCACTACTCATGATTTAGTTGATCTTGATGGCTTTGTTTCATGTTTTGTTTTAAATCTCTTATTAAACAAAATTTTTTCAAATCTAGAGATATCAATTTTCTTTTCTGAACTTTCAAAATCTACAAGGAATTTTATGGAACGATTTATTGGAAAATTCCCTGAAATCACATTTAATTATATCAATGACGTAGATTTGTCTAAATACGATCTTTGTTTAGTGTTAGATACTAATAATCTTAATCAATTAGCTTTTAAAGATAACCTAACCTTATCAGATTTGAATTTACCTTACATTATAATAGATCATCATTACTACAATCAGAACCAAAATCACGTTGAGAAGATAAATTTATTAAATCTAATCAATGAAAATTTCTCTTCTACTATAGAAATTATTTTAGAGTTATTTGAATATAATGATAAAAAATTAAATACAGCCTATAGATATCTTATAATAGCTGCAATTTTAGCAGATTCCGGATTTTTTAAATACGCCAATAATAATACCCTTAAACATGTAAGTAAATTATTAGATGATGATGTTAATTTTCAAGAAATACTGCTCTTATTAGAAGATGAAATAGACATCTCAAAAAAAATCGCTAATATAAAAGGACTACAAAGAGTAAAATTAATACGGAAAGGTTCCTATTTAATTGGAGTTAGTAGAGTCAGTAGTTATGGGGCTAGTGTTGCTTCCGTGTTGATAAAAATCGGATGTGACGTCAGTATTGTTCATTCACAAGAAAAGGCTGAATTTGTAATTAACACCAGAGCTAATAAAAATCTTTGTTTAAAAACAGGTTTACATTTAGGAAAAATTTTAGGAGACATCTCAAAGCGTTATAAGGGAAGCGGCGGTGGACACGATGGTGCCGCATCTTTAACTCTTACCGAGGATTTAGATGTAATTCTTGATGAAATACTTAAAAAAATTACTCAAGTTTTATAATCTAAATTTTAAATAATTAAAGATTATTATAATTCAAAACTGTAAATCGATATATCTCAAGTATGGAATTAATAAGATTCGAAAACTTCTCTTTTCGTTATAAAGGAAATGAAGAGTACGCTCTAAACAATATTAATTTAGAGATCGAAAAGAATAAATTCATCTTGTTGTGTGGTGAAACGGGATCGGGGAAAACAACTTTAATTAGATGCATGAATGGGCTAATCCCCCAATTTTATTCAGGATTTTATAAAGGGAAAGTTTTTGTTGATGGAAAAGATACTATTGAAACTTCTATAGCTAACTTATCGACTGAAGTCGGCATAGTTTTTCAAAATCCAGAGAACCAACTTATTGCCATGAATGTTGAACATGAGATTGCCTTTGGGTTGGAAAACCTTGGCTTTTCTTCAAAGATTATCTCTCAAAGAATAGAAGAAAGTGCTTCTTTAACTGAAATTGAAGATCTTCTTGATAAAGCTCCTTTTGAATTAAGTGGTGGAGAACAACAACGAGTTGCTATTGCTTCCATCTTAGTATTAGATCCTAAGATTATAATCTTAGATGAGCCAACAGCTTTATTAGATCCGCAAATGGCCAAAAAAATCATTTACTTATTAAAAGAGATTCAAACGGAAAGAGAAATAACTATCTTGATAAGTGAGCATAGATTGGATTTAATTCTTCCGTTTACCGAACAGATGATTTTAATGAGCAATGGTAAAATTATTGAACATAATTCCAGTGAAAGAGTTATAAATGGAATTGAATTTCAAAATTTAAAATTGAACAAACCCGTGTTGTATAAAGTATATAATGATTTTAAAGAGAAACACTTATTTTTTGGAGCAATTCCTACTTCTATTCCAGCAGCTCTTAAATCTCTTAGAAAGATTAAATTTATTGAAGGTGATTAAAATTTCCGAAGAATCCCCATTGATAATGATTAAAGATGTTTCATATTCTTATCCAAACGGCACAGAAGCATTAAAAGATATCAATTTAACTATTAATAGGGGGGAAGTAGTAGGTATTATGGGAAAGAACGGTGCTGGTAAGACGACTCTCATCCGTACATTAAACGGATTAATTAGACCATTATCTGGAATTGTTTATTTAAATCAGGAAACTATAGCAGATAAAAGTATAGCAACACTATCTAAACATGTGGGCATAATCTTTCAGAATCCATCGCATCAGTTATTTGCAAACAACGTTGAAGATGAAATAAAATTTTCTTTAAAGAGTTTAGATTTGAGCAAGGAAGAAATTCAAATAAGAATAAACCAAATTCTACGGGATTTTAATCTTGAAAAGTATCGAGAAAGATCTCCACTAAATCTGTCAGGAGGAGAATCAAAAAAATTAGCAATCGCATCCATAATTTGCAGAGATCCCGAGATCTTAATATTTGATGAACCCACTTTAGGTCAAGATGCCCGTGAAATTGAATATTTTGTTAGCTTGATCAACCAAGAAAAAGAAAAAGGAAAAACTATAATTATCATTACTCATAACATTGAATTCGCCTTTGAATTTATCCCTCGGACGATTTTAATGTCAAATGGGAGAATTGCCGCAGATGGTCCAACGAAAGAGGTACTTATAAATGAAAGGATTATTGAAAGAGCATCCTTAGTCCTTCCGCAAATTAGACAATTTGTTTTAGCTTTACAAGAAGCAGGATTTACTCCAAGAGACCAGATAACATCAATTCAAGAGTTAATTAATTATTTGAAGAACATTATTAAGAATAATATCATTGATCTTAAGGAGGAATAACATAATATGTCTTTAGAATTCCTTAATGCATTTAAATTCACAAAAAAGAAGTCATTTCTCCATAATTTAGATCCAAGAGCTAAATTATTACTTGCAATCATCTATACAATTAACGCTTTATTATTCAACCAAATTATTCCTTTACTTTTAATTTTCTTGAGTTTAATTCCTATCATTATTTTGGGTAAAATATCAAAACAATGGATTAAAAGTATTCGAGGCCTATCTTTCTTGGTCATTTTTATGATTTTACTGAACACATTATTTTTTTCTTTATCTTTTGCTATTGCCATGATATTAAGGATATATACTATGATTTCAGCCTTTTCAATCTTTTTTTTAACTGTAGATCCTAACGATCTAGCGCTCTCCCTCATATCAATGAAAATCCCTTACGAGTTTGCTTTTTCTTTCTCATTAGCTTTTAGATTTGTACCAACTATAGCAATAGAAGCTCAAAATATTATAGATGCTCAACAAAGTAGAGGGTATGAAATGCAAAAAAAAGGTCTGATTAATCAAATCAAAAACCTCTTTCCGCTATTAATTCCCTTAATTATATGCTCGATAAAAAGAGCATTTAACGTTGCAGAAGCATTAGAATCAAGAGCATTTGGGAGTAATAAAGAAAGGTCTTACTACTATACCATTCAATATTCCGTAAGAGATTGGATCTTTACAATTTACATGTTTACGCTTCTAACTATCATAATTTTTGTTAAAATCCAATTCAATTTGATGCCAGATTTCTTTCTATGGGGATTACCCGTATGATTGTAAAAAGATTTTATATTGATGATATTGATTTGGAGTATTTTGTAGGTATTAATCGAATTAAAATTGATTTACCGTATTTATTAAAAAAAAATCAAGGATATAATGGAGGAAACACCTTGGATTCTTTCTTTGAATTAATCAAAGAATTCCAAATTAAAAATCAGGTTTCCTTAATACAGTTCATAAGAGATAAATTTATTTTAAACCAAGATCATATTTTTATAGCTTGTTATTATATTCTAAAAGCTTTCCATTATCGAACAAATATTTCAAATAAAAAAAATATTGAATTTTTATTATACTTATCAACACATCGACAAATTAAAAAAGGATTTGAATCATTTGGGATTACACTTCAAGATTTAAATAAGGGTGAATTAACATTTTGTATGATTTCCAAAGTTAATAATATTTCTCAAATAAACAAGAATTTACTACATTATTTAAATGCTGGTGAGTTGGAACTGGAAATTAATAACTTATCGATTGAGAAATTTAACAGGATTATTGAATTCTATGATTTTTCAGATAAGCAAATTACTTCTGTATTAAACTCTTATGGTATTAAGAAAAAAAGTTACGATGAATTCTTAAATGATTTTAATTCTTTAACATTGGCTTTATTTGATTTAATTTGCGAGAAGATGGCTCTCCTTAGTTTGGAAAAGAAAATTGAAAATTAAACCTAAGATTCTATTTAGTAATTCTTATAATATCATTTTTATTTAAAAAGGATACACCACAGAAATTACCTAATACTTCTATTCTAATAATTTTATCTGGTTCTTCAAGGTCAACTTTATTATCTATGACATTAGCAACCCGTTCAATTAAATTAACTCTTTCTATTCTTTCATTATTTCTTCGCTTTAATATAATTTTGAAAGAATCATGATCACTAATATAGGCTTTGTAATGTTCTTGAATTAAATTGACTATAATTTTAGTATTAGTTTCACAAACATAATCTATCGGTATAATTTTTAATATAAACTGGAAGAAGTGAGGATCTTTTATTAATATGTCTCGAATTCGTTGAATTATTTTTTTGCCACCGATGTTACTTAAAGCAGAGGTTAAACCTGGAAATGTTAATTTTGTAATGATTGGGAACTCATCACCACATATTAATAGCGTAAACCATAATTCCGCATTAGCGTTTGTTTCATTATATCTAGAGGTTGAGACTAACAAGTTTATATTTTTCGTTTTAATCACTCTCTTACAATGACAATAGATTCAATATTTCCTCTTCCGATATTTTTCCAACTCTCAAAAATTTTGGATCAGAGGTTGTACAGTCTACAATTGTCGTTGAAATCTGCGACATGGATTTACCTCCATCTATAATTAAGTCAATAGGACTCAATATTTTTTTTGAAACTTCCTCACCACTAATACAGGGAGGTTCACCAGTATAATTAGCTGAAGTTCCAATAATTAATCCTAGATGTCCCCGGGTTTTTAAGAGCTTTAAAATGTTTAAAATAATTTCATTCTCAGGAACTCGAAGGCCAATAGTGTCTTTATTAGCAGTGACTTCTGGGGGGATCAAATTAGGCTTTTTCTTTTTTAATATTAATGTTAATTGACCTGGCCAATAATTTTTCGCCAAAATATTAGCTACATCATTAAATTCAGCTACTTTCGATGCCTCTTCGAGATCAGAAGCAAGTAATAAAAATCCCTTTGCTTTATCACGAAACTTGATATCATTTATCCTATTGATAACTGTTAAATCTAAAGGATTGCCCCCAATACCATATACCGAATTGGTCGGGAAAGCAATCACCTTGCCTTCAATAATATTATCTACCGCGATTTCGAGATATATTTTAATCTCATCAAGTTTTTTTCCAGTTAATTTTACTAGAAATCCCATATGACTATATTAAAAATTGTTAACCAATAATAAAAAGTGAGTATAGAATAAATTAAAAACTTATTTTGGATATTGCTCTTGACAACTTAAATCTACCTTAAGACGTTTCCAAGTATGATCGAGATATTCTTGTAGTTCAATTAAATCTTTTTCTGAAATATTTGCGAATCTCTTTTGTCTCGATAGGTAATCGATAAGTGGAATTCTTTTCGAAGGATCTAAAAGGGATCTACTTGCTTTTGATATTTTCATAATTCCTTTTTCTACTTCATATAGAATCCAAGAACCTGTCTTCACAGCAAGTCTTGCAATCTCTATTGACTCAGAACTGTCAATACCCCAACCAGGCGGACATGGAGCAAGTATATGAATATATTTGCATCCCTCTATTGATTTAGCCTTCTTAAATTTGTCATATAGATCAAGAGGCTCACTAATAGAACAAGTTGCAACATAAGGTATATCATGAGCGGCCATAATTGCTGGAAGATTTTTCTTAAAACGATCTTTTCCCTTAGTCGTGGTACTTGTCCAGGCACCATGTGGAGTACTTGAGGATCTTTGAATACCAGTATTCATATATGCTTCATTATCATAACAAACATAAATTTGATCTGAATTCCTTTCGGCAGCTCCACTCAATCCCTGAATTCCAATATCTGCAGTACCACCATCTCCAGCAAATGTGAGTGCAATCATTTCATCCCATCCTTTTCCTGGAAATTTATATGCTTTAGCTTTAAAGGCTGCTGACATACCAGTTGCTGCTGCTGCTCCTGCCGCAAAAGCCATATTCGTAAAAGGGAAGTTTGGTGCTGTTTTAGGCCATAATCCAACAACTACATTGAGACAAGAAGCAGGAGTAATAAGAGCAGTGTTAGGACCTAAAGCTTTCATTGCCCATCTCAGGGCAACTTCTAAACCACATCCTGCACAGCAAGAATTTCCTGGAAGAAAATATTCTTCTTGACAAGAGTTTAAAGCTTCTTTCAATTTAACCATCTAACTAACCTCCAACAAGCCATCCCAAAGAGTTCCATGAATTATATCTTTTGGAATTTCTCCCGTTTCGTTAAATTTAATTAAAGTCTTTAATTGATTCTTTTGCTGTTCAAGAGTAACTTCTCTTCCTCCTAACCCATTTATTATTGGTAAAATTGTTGCTGTTCCTTTGGTCTCATGTAAAGCAGCCTTAACCTCACAGCTTACAGGCCCACCTGTTTGACATCCAAACGCCGTTGCTCTGTCAATAACTCCAAGTAAATTTACTTTTTTTGCAACTCTAATTATATCTTCTACTGGAAACGGTCTGAAATGTCGTAGTTTAACCATTCCAACCTTATAACCTTCCTCTCTTACTTCATCAATCGCTTGTTCCATTTGTAAAGCTAAATCTCCATAAATTATTACTCCTACATCAGCATCATCTATATAATATTCTTTAATTAGACCATTACCATAATTTCTACCAAAAATGTTTTCAAATTCTTGAGTAACACTTTTAATTTTTTCCTTCGCTCGGATTATTGCATCGTGGATTTTAAGTCTAAACTCTAAATAAAAGTTAGACGGCATAATTAAATTTCCAAACATCATGGGTCTTTTAGGATCCATCCAAATATGCGGCCAGCCCTCCTCACTTGGTAAGGGAGGTAAAAATTGATCTACAAGATCTTGGTCTTCAATAATAACTGGTTTTGATGTGTGTGAAAGAATGAAACCTCCATAAGATACAAATTTAGGTAGAAGAATATCATGATCTTCGCAAACCTTATATGACATTAAAATCTCGTCATAGATTTCTTGATGTGTTGAACAGAAACAACTTAACCATCCAGTGTCTCGTTGACTTACTACATCAGTAAAATCTGCCCAAATATTCCATGGTGGTGCTGGTCCTCTAGATGCTATAGCAACAATGATTGGAAGTCTAGCTCCTGCTGCCCAGTGAATCATTTCATGTGCATAGAAAATGCCTTGACCAGATGTAGCTGTAAAAGTTCTTGTACCTGCCTTACTAGCGCCAACAACGGCAGCAAATACACTATGTTCTGATTCCATTTTTATATACTGTGTTCCGGGCATCTCTCCATTATCCACAAATTCAGATAGTTTTTCTACTACAGTTGTTTGTGGAGTAATTGGATAAGCACTAATTACTTGAACCCGAGCTGACTTTGCTGCATAAGCTGCAGCTACATTTCCTTTAATAATTATAGTTTCTTTCTTTTGTTTGAAATCTTCTTGAGCTTCAGTCATCTTTTATCTCACTCTCTCTTATCATTTCTATATTTTTTGTTGGACATTCTTTAGCACATATACCACATCCTTTACAATATCGCAAATCAATTTCAAATGATCCATCCTCTTTTCTCTCAATTACACCTTCAGGACAATACATCCAGCAAATTCCACATTTATTGCACCCTTCTTTAATGATAGGCCGAAAAGTTCTCCAATCACCAGTTATTCCAATGTTCCCATCAATAGGTAGTGAAATCGGAATAGGTGATAATTCCTCCCAATTTTTGTATTCTTGAACTTTAGGACGATCTTTTACCGATTTATTAATTTTCTTCCACTTTTTAGATTTAGACATAATTATATCTCCCTTACTGACTCATAAGCATCTTTAGCTACACTCATATTTTGTTCTATTCTCTTTTCTCCAAATTCTTTTCTAATTACTTTTTCCATTGTGTTAAGATCATAATATCCAGTAATCTTTCCAAATGCTCCTAACATAGGGATATTAAGTATAGCACCACTTGAGTGCATGAAATCCCTTTTAATACATATGCCTGTTGCATCAACAACATAAATCTTTACATTTTTAGGTAAATCACTTGTATCTATCGCATCTGGACTATTAATTAACAGTTTGACGCCTTCCTTTATACTGCCTTTAATTGCTGGAATCTCTAATAATGAAGTATCAAACATAACTATATAATCAGGATTCACCACACTATCATACGTTTTTATCGACATGCTCTTTGAAATTTTGGTAAATGCCTGAATTGGAGCACCTCTGCGCTCAGCACCTATTATTGGGATAGCAATTGTGTCCTGAAATCCTTCTTCAAAAGCAAATTCTGCTAATAATTGACTTGCAGTAATACATGTTTGACCTCCTCGACAATGCATAGAAATTTCAACAATTTTCTCTTCTTGAGCCAAATTCTTCCAACTTTTTTACTTGTTAAAGGATATGAATTAAAGTTCTTATGGTTTTTCTCCTATGATTACAATATTAAACAATAATATAGGGTTTTTAATTATAATTATTATATCAAAAAAAT
>JBHLRJ010000040.1:0-29117 GCA_048882645.1 Candidatus Thorarchaeota archaeon | reverse complement strand
ATATTATAAAGGATAGAATCGAGAGATCTGAGTTTGTTAAAGAAGTAAGGAAAAAGCTAAAGCAGAAAAGGTTAAAGGAAATAATTTCACAATTTTAGCCTTAGATATGGATTAAAATTTATTTTTATTTTATTTAACTCTTTTTTTAGAATATTTATATGAACTATCTAGAAGATATTTTAGAATTTCATGAAATAATTTATCAAGAGTATTGAGTATATTAAAATTATAATTCAGTAAAGTAATTATCAATGAAACTTATAGATTCAGTCAGATATGGAGGAATATTACTTCATCCATCAAGTCTACCTGGGAGATTTGGAATTGGAGATTTTGGGCCTAATGCTTATAAATTCATTGACTTCTTAAAGGAAAATGGTCAGGGTATTTGGCAAATATTACCTTTAGGACCGACAGGTTATGGAAATTCACCCTATCAATGCTTTTCGGCTTTTGCTGGTAATCCATTACTTATTAGTCCAGAAAAATTGTTCGAGCTTCAACTACTAGAAGAAGATATATTTGAATCACTAGAGGAATTTTCAGATTCAAATATAAGTTATGAGAGGGTTATTCCTTTTAAATGGGAACTATTAGAAAATGCATTCAATAGATATTTAAAGAAGAAAAATACTAAATTGGAGAGTGAATTTTCAAAATTTCAGACAGAACATTCCTTCTGGTTAAATGATTATAGTTTGTTTATGTCGATAAAAAAGGCACACAATTTTAAACCGTGGAATGAATGGGAAGAAAATTTACGTTTTCGAGACTCAAGAGCAATAGGAAGATGGTATAAAGATAACCATAATGAAATTAAATTTCAAAAATTTACTCAATTTGTATTTTTTAAACAATGGAATGAGGTTAAAAATTATGCTAACGGAAGTAACATTCAAATCATAGGAGATATACCGATATTCGTGGCATATGATTCTGTCGATATATGGGCAAATCCAGATATTTACTATTTAGATGATAAGAAAGATTTGTTATATGTTGCAGGAGTTCCCCCAGATTATTTCTCTGTAACAGGTCAGAGATGGGGAAATCCATTATACAATTGGAATATTCTGAAGGAACAAGGATATCAATGGTGGATTGAGCGAATTACACATTTATTAAACCTAGTGGATATATTAAGAATAGATCATTTTCGAGGATTTGAATCTTATTGGAGAATACCTGTAAATGAAGAGACTGCCGAAGTAGGAGAGTGGATATCGGGGCCAGGGATGGATTTGTTCACAATATTGAATAAAAAATTAAAAAATTTACCTATTATTGCAGAAGATTTAGGCATTATAACTCCTGAAGTAGAAAAACTTCTTGAACAGACAGGATTCCCTGGAATGCGAGTTTTACAATTTGCTTTTAGTGGGCTTAATCAAGAGGTAAAGGATGACTCGAACCAGGTTGCTATGAAAAATAAGTATCTTCCACACTACTACCAGTCAAATACAGTAGTGTACACTGGAACTCATGATAACCAAACAACAAAAGCATGGTTCGAGAATGTTAAAGAAGATATCAAAGATCATGTACTTAAATACACTAACTCAGATGGAAATGATGTTGTTGGAGATTTAATTCGCATTGCATGGAGTTCTGTTGCAAAAATGGCAATAATTCCGCTACAGGACCTCTTAAGATTGGGAGATGAGGCGAGAATGAACCATCCCGGAACAATCGGGAAAAATTGGGAATGGAGGTTCACTTGGGATCAATTAATTCTAGAGAAAGGGAGAGAAATAAAAAATTTAAGTCGACTATACAATAGAGTATAGGTATAGACATTACATTAATAGATGAGAATTGATGGTCTCTATTTTTCTTGAAATTTGATCACAAAACAGCAATTAAATAAATATTTTAGTGAATTGCAAAGTAAATAAAGCCCAAGTTAATAAATTCTTATCACTATATATTTTGACTAAACTACCTTAAAACCCATTATTTAAATCTGATTTTATTCTAAATTTTTTTAAAAAATATAAAGAATACTCTTATTAACCTCATTTTATCATACAATTATGATGAATATGTATATAAATACCTGGAAGAAAAAAGATAATTTTTTCTCAGAAATAAACGAAAACAAATATAAACTTGCTAAAGGGTGTTGCTTTTTTCACGATGAAGTTGAATTTAATCAATATGATGATATTGATGATGATCCAGAGCAATTTGAAGAAAATTATGAATCTTATGAGGATGATGACATAATTAAAAGTCTTAGTGCCTCTAATGACGATGAAAAACTTGAAGATTATCTCTAAATTGAAATTGAAATTACATGTCAACCAGCATTATTACTTAATACAGATAATTTACCTATCTTTTAAAGTAAAACTTTAAAAGAATAAACCTTTAACTTATTCGCTGGATTTATATCATTTATTAATTATTGTAAAATAAAATAGCTGATAGACAGTGTAATTTTTCATTTATACTGGATAATGATTTTTGGATGAAAAAGTATATTTCATAATACAAAGGTTATTATTAATGGAACATGTTATTAATATAGAGAAAGGGAGATAAACTATAAAGGTGATTAAATAACAGTTTTTAATTGTGATTACAATAAAAGCTCGTGTTGGTATGGGCGAGATGATGTTTTAAAGGAACGTATTGAAAAATCAAGATTTGTCAAAGAAACAAGAAAAAAACTAGCGCAAAAAAAACTTAAAAGATTAAATCTCCTATAAAATTCGGAAGGTATACTAATTTTCAAACTCTTCACATTTAAATAAAAAGCGTTATTTTCTCTCCAAGCTTTTGTAGAATTTTTGATCTCTTTCAGGTTCCTTTATTTTTTTCTTCTTAGAACGCGAGTAGTATCCCCCAAAGATTCCCCCAATTACGATCCCAACTATTATTGCCTCAAGCAAAAATAATTCAAATATAATTAGCTTTACAAAAAGAGAGGATGAGAATGCAATCCACTCAAAAAGACTAAATGAAATCCCAGTTAATACAGATCCGCATAACCCTACAACTAAGCCGGTACTTAAATAGGATTGATTTAGCTTAATATTTTTAAGGGCAAATCGAGTACCTATGATACAACCAATGGTCATTTGAACATCTCCAAGATAGATTAGGCCTGAAGGAAATATTAAATAGCAGATAAATGCAATTACATCTATAAGTAATAAACCAGAAAGGATATTTTTGTCTCTTGCATCATCAAGGAAAGTAAAATTAACCACCAAGTTGTTAGGATAGGATTCGATATAATTATTAGCTATGAATAAGATTCATTTCTGTATCTTTGTCAAACACATGAATTTTCTCAATTGGAAAGGATATGTAACATATGTCTCCAATTTTTGCATCATAAAAACCAGGAGCGGAAACCATTCCACCGAGCCCATCTGGAAATTCAAAAGTTATCATTGTCTCTGCACCTAAAAACTCTTGAACAGTTATGTCGGCTTTATATGCATGTTGATGCTCATCTGGCGTAATTTTAATATGTTCTGGTCTAATTCCTAAAATAATATTCTCAGAATTAGCCTCTGTTAATTTTTGAGTAATAGTCTCAGAAATAGAATACTCTTGTTGCCCAAAAGTAATTTTATTACCATTATTTCTATTAAATGAAGCGTCAAAGAAATTCATGGAGGGTGATCCAATAAAACCAGCAACAAATTTATTAGTAGGTCTATTATAAACCTCACTTGGTGTTCCTATTTGTTGAAATCTTCCATCAAATAGAATTGCAATACGATCAGCCATTGACATCGCCTCAACTTGATCATGGGTAACATATACTTGAGTTACTTTTAATTGATGTTGAAGTTTTATTAGTTCACCACGCATCTGAATACGAAGTTTAGCATCTAAATTACTTAAAGGCTCATCAAAAAGAAAAACAGTAGGATTTCGTACAATACATCTCCCAAGTGCAACACGTTGTCTCTGACCTCCGCTTAATTCTTTTGGTTTACGCTCAAGTAACTCTGAAATTCCTAGTATTTTTGCTGCAGCTTTCACTCTTTTATTAATGAGAGATTTATCAACTTTTGCAAGCCTCAGTGAGAAACTCATATTATCTCTCACATTCATATGAGGATATAAAGCATAACTTTGAAAGACCATTGCAACTCTTCTATCTTTTGGCGGTAAATACGTTACATCGATATCATCAAATAGAACCTTACCATCCGTAACATATTCCAAACCCGCTATAATGTTTAAACAAGTAGACTTTCCACATCCAGAGGGACCAACAAGAACCATAAATTCTTTATCGTTGATTTCAAGGTTTACATCCTTTAGCACATGGACGTCCGAGCCAAAAATTTTATTAACATTTTCTAATTTAATATTAACCATGCTTTAAACCTCATATTATTCTTCTAGCCTTTTACAGCCCCTCGTGTTAAACCACTTATTATTTTTCGTTGAAATATCAGGACAAGAATAACTAAAGGAACTGTAGCAATTGTAGTAGCAGCCATAAGTGCAATGTTAGTATCCCAATCTGCAGTCAAGCTTAATGGACTTTGGACAAATCGCAAAATAGCCCGTGGAACTGTGTGATTAATATCAGAAGGAAGCCAAATTTGGGCAAATAAAAGTTCATTCCAGGATGCGATAAACACTAATATAGCACATGTAAAAATCCCCGGAATAGTTAATGGCAGAATTATTTTACGAAAGATTTGGAAATTTGAAGCACCATCAACTTTTGCAGCTTTCCATAGGTCTTCAGGTATCTCTCTGAAGAAAGCCTGTAAAACAAAAACTGCTAATGGCAGATTAAGAGCAGAATATGGTAAAACTAACCCATACTTATTATCCCGAAGATCAAAAGGATCTGATAGTGTATTTACAAAATCATACAAACAATAAAAAGCAATGATAATAATAACTAACGAGACAATAAAAAGTTTCCCACTATAGTTCCTATCTAAAAATTTAAAAAGTACATAAACCACGGTATCGATTACAAGGAGTATAATTCCCAATATGATGATTATAGTAAGGGAGAATTGCTTATTTAGGATAAGTAGATAGGAGAAATCTAAGTATAAAAATAAGCCAATAATTATAATGGCAATAAAACTGAGAGTTGCAATAAAAAGCTTTTTCTTGTAATTTTTTAATTTCTTATATAATACAACCTCCAATATCGCTAAAGCAATTCCTATTAGCAAGACTAAAATGCTCAAAAAAATTTTATTACTAGAAAAAAAAGCTGAAGTTTCGGCTGTCTGAATAAAAAATGGAATAATTATAATTATGGGAGGAAGACTCGTCATACTAAAGATAAATGCGTTGAGTACCCATTTCCCTGAGAAGTCAAATTTCGCCAAACCATAAGCAATCAATGAGGCTACAATTAATACAACTACTACAGTTAAGCCAGAGAGAGTGAAACTGTTTATAAGAGCTTGACTGAAGCTGACTCCAGTGAATTCTGAAGTCGCAAAAACAACTTGGAAAGCTTTAATTGATGCAAGTTTTTTGTTTCTTAACCAAGCAGAAAAATTTGTCCCGAACAGAAATATAAAAAATATTGATGCAATAAGTATAATCAATTTAATCCAAAAAAGAGGTTTTTTTTTATTTTGTTCAAAAGTCGAAATTATTCTTGATTTTAATCCGGATTGTTTTGGAGAAACTAAACTTGATTCAGTTTTAGGTATACCACCATTAGGTAATTCTTTGGATTTTTGTCCAATGGGAGTTTTGATTTCACGTTTTGTATATTTAGTGATTATAAAATAGACAGATAGAATCAATAAACCCACCATAATAAATATCATAAAATAAGAATAGACAAAAACACTTGTTGAAGTTAATGGAACTTGATTTGCCCTTATAATTATCCAAATAAAAGGAGACGCTAAAAATCCAAAAAATAAAATTACTGAAATGATAAATATAACTTTTCTAGAACGCTGCCAACGTATGGCTGAGATTATAAAAAAAACAGATATAATAAATAGAATTAGCGTAATTGCTACTGTAAGATTAAAAGTTTCGAAACTTGATTGAGGAATATATGGATCCCGAAATGAACGTATTATTACCCATAGAAATGGTATTGCACAAAAAAGACACATGAAAAATACCGAAAAAGCAAATGCTCCTTGATTTAATAATAATTTAATACGAATCCAAGTCACTTTTGATTCAGAAAACTCTTCAATCCTCGTTTCAGACTCAAATAAAGATAAATCAAAATCAGATTCCATTTCTACATTGTTATTGAGTATTTCCAATGGAATTTCAGCAGGTTCACGGTCTTTTTTACGTTTTGCTTTGCGTTTCGGTGTCTGTTCCCTCTCGCCTCTAGTGAATCTAGAGATAATAAAATAAAATGCTATAATAAAAATGAATAGAATAATCGCTACTGTTGCTGCCAAACCATACTCTTGATTACTTAACCATAAATTTGCAGCATACCAAGTCATCGATTTTACTTCTTTATCACGAAATACGACAATTGCATCATAAACTCTTAATGCATCCATCATCCTAAAAACGAGAGCAACCCCAACACCTTGTTTTATTAATGGCCAAGTAATATATCTAAATTTTTGCCAACCAGTTGCACCTGCAATATCAGCTGCTTTATTTAGATCCTCCGGTACAATTTGCAAAACCGCCAGGATTAATAATGTGAGAAAAGGTGTTGTTTTCCACACGTCAATACCAATAGCAACAAACATAGTAGTTGTTATGTTAAATTCTGTGATATACGGAAAAAATCCACCAGCTCCTGTATTATAGGGAACGAGCGCGGGTAGTTTAAATAAAACGGCAGCATCGGGACCAAAGAATGCAACCGGTTGTAGGGAAAGTAATTGTAATAAATTATTTACTAATCCATATTGATCAGCTGGAGCAAATATCTCATATCGAAAAATTGTTGCTGAAGCAATTGTAGGAAACGCCCATGGAATTAATATCGTAGCCCGAGCGAGACCTCGACCTTTGAATTTTTTATTTAAAAGTTTAGCAAACCATATTCCTAACCCAAATTCAATAATTAATGAGACAATCGCGAAAAATAAAGTTTGATACGTATACTGCCAAAAATCTCGAGTTTTTACCCCACCATCAAGTAAAATCCAATAATAATTGGTAAATGGTGAGCGCCCGGTGAATGTCCAAGGTCTACCAAAATAGCCGGTGATTCCGGTACTTTCTCTAAAGGTTATAAATATTCCTACGATAATTGGAAAAAGTATAACAATAACAAAAATAAATAAAGCTGGGATTAATAATGAGGTTACAAAATTTCTATCACTTGGAGGTTTTTCCCTTACTTCAATTGATGAGGCTAGAAGTACTGAACGGGCCGAATCTTCAAGTAAATCAGATTCCATTTTAAACCTTTACATGTATAATTATTAATAAAAAAAAAATTTATTTGATATTTAAATTTCTTACTTTACTCTAATTTAAATTTTCTTCTATAGGAGACTAAAATAATTGTTATCATCGACACAGCAGCCAAGGCTATGATAGCCAATCCAAATCCAGGAATTCCTCCAGAAGGTGCACCACCTAGTATATCTTTTACATCTGCTTCCATTTCCTCTAGTGCGACTGAAACTTCTTTATTACAACTTAATAAGTCACTAAAGTAATCTGCTATAACGGTAGAAATTTGTGAATATTTAGGATGAACTGGTCTTGCTAGTGTTCTATCCAACTGTGATGACCAATCTTGTATCCACTCATATCCGGTAGGTGGAGAAGTGTAAACTGATTTTAAAGCTGGAAAATTAGATATACTTGTAAATTCATATTCTTGAGCTACTTGATCACCAAGAAACCTAATAAAGTTTAATGCGTCAGTTTTATGAGTGCTATAATGCGATACTGCCAAGACTGCACCTCCAACGGCAGAAGATTTCTCATCAGGTGCTCCAGTGAACGTTGGGAGAGCTGTAACTCCAAAATCCATATTGTTATCTACCGATAATCCATAGGCAAATGTCCATTGTCGCATAAAGATAGAATTATTCGCAAGCCATCTTCCTACTGATGATCCCTCATCGTCAACCAGTCCTGTACGTGGGATTATGAAATCTGTACCTTGAACACCAGTATATTGTGGTGGAATTAAAGCTTTTACAAAGTCCATTGCTGTTGCAACATCAGGATTATTAATATTTACAGAGCCTGTGCTCGTAACTAGATCTGTGACACCATTGCTACCTGCCCATTCAAAGAAATTTACAACACCACCCTCATATGCATCAAATTGACCAACGTATCCTACTAAATCTGGATTAACAAGATTTCCACTAACATTGTTAAGGATATAGTTCGCGGTATCATTTAATTCAGCCCAAGTATCAAAATCTGCTTCAGTAAAGCCCTCTGCTGAAAGAAGGTCATTTCTATAGAATAAAATACCTAAATTCATAAAATAGGGATAAGCCCATAATGTACCTTTATACATACCTGAATCTACCATCCCAGGTACATAATCATCCATTTCAGCAGTGGTAACTCCCATTGCATTAAGATCTTCAATCCAACCATTTTCAGCAAATTGAGCAGGCCAGATAGTATCTAATCCAATCACATCAAATTCATCATCTTGAGCTTCCATAAGCGATACAGTATATGCTAATTGATCGTTAGATCTAGTCCCTGAAGCAACAACGGTTACGGTGTCAACTCCAGCTCCTAAAGGATCTGCTAGAAAATCTGCAATAATCCCATCAACTCCAGGTTTTTGTTGATCTGATACTATTATTTTTAAATCTACAGTTTGAGAAGTTTTAGGGCCTTGGGTTCCTTTCACAGGAAATACAAAAACAGAGGCACCAAGAAGAAATGCAACCGAAATAAGTAAAGCAATTGCTTTTGAATTATATATTTTCTTCATTTATTTAAAACCACATTTTTTTATGTTTTTGGTCTAAATGATCTAACTTTCTTCACAATTTTCACATTGAAAAGAAGGTTCACCTAAAAGTATTATGAATTTCTTTTTAAATGTTTCCTACATAGGTCATAAGTAATGGTATATTCCTAATTTAAATTTATAAATTAAAAATAGAAAGTTTAAAATTGAACTCTAAGTAGACTTAATTATTGTTTATATTATGTAAGAAGTGTTGAATTATAATTGATTGAGAATTCAAGACCTATATTAAAAGAATATGAACCAATAATAGGAAGAGATCAAATTGATCTCTTAAAAAGAAAATCAAAAAAGTTTCATGATAACAAAGTTTTGCATGTTAATGCTACAAAATTCGGAGGAGGTGTAGCAGAGATATTAAACAATATGATTCCCCTCTTAATAGAACTTAAGATTGATGCGGAATGGAAAGTATTCTCTGCTCCCCAAAGTTTTTTTGAAATATCAAAAAAGATGCATAATGCTTTGCAAGGAAATATGGAAATTCATTTTTCAAAGAATGAGATCTCGAGTTATATTGAACAGGCAAAATCAACATATGAACAAATCAACCCATCAGGGGACTTTATAATTATTCATGATCCACAACCATGTCCTGTGATAAAATATAAAACAAAGAAAGAAGGGAAATGGATTTGGAGATGTCATATCGATACAAAGAACCCCAATCCCCAAGCATGGGGTTTAATTTCAGATTATCTTCCATTGTATGATGCTCTTATTTTTACTAAAAGAGAATATGCACAAAAAGGAATTCATAACTTAATATATCCCATAACCCCTTCAATAGATCCATTTTCTGACAAAAATAGAGAACTAGATAAGGAGAGGGCACAAGAAATCGTTAAGAAATTCATTCCTTTAGATAAACCGATAATAACACAAGTATCTCGGTTTGATCCTTGGAAAGATCCTTTAGGAGTTATAGATGCATATAGAATTGTCAGACAAAAAATTCCCATAAACTTAGTGCTAATTGGTTCTTTAGCTCATGATGATCCTGAGGGACAAGTATGGTTAGAAAAAGTAAAAAATTATGCTAACTATGATCCAGATATTTACGTTTTATCAAATCTAGATGGAGTAGGAGATTTAGAAGTAAATGCATTTCAGCGAGTTTCAAAAGTAATCTTACAGAAATCTATTAAGGAGGGTTTTGGAATGACCGTTACAGAAGCACTCTGGAAAGAAACTCCTGTTATCGCAGGTAATGTTGGAGGTATAAAATTACAAATTGAGGATGGAATTAATGGATATTTAGTTAATTCTATAGAAGAAACTGCAGAAAAAGTGTTATATTTATTAAATAATCCTAAAGTTTCAGAACAAATGGGAAAAAAAGGACGTGAAAAAGTGAAAACAGAGTTTCTTTTAACTAAACACGTTGAAAATTACTTAGATTTATTTTCTCTCTTGACTATGTAAATTCAATATTTTTCTTAAAATCTCAGAATTTATTCATCTTTATAACATTATTTTCGCCTACTTAAGAAGAAGAACAGAATATCAAAAGCTAAGACAAGGATTATAGTAGATATTGAAGCCCCAATAATACCATATCTCCAACTCAGTCTTACTGTCGCCCCGCCTATAGACAAAATATCACTGAATCTCAAAATGTTGTACCATATTAAGAAAGTAAAATACACTAACAGAATGGAAATTAGTATCAATTTTTTCCAGATTTTTTTATTATACGACCCAAAATCTCTTAGAGTATCACTGAAATTCATTTTAACCTAATTCAATAATTTAATATTTATTCAATAAATGAAGAAATAACTATAAGTTTTTACTAAGTAATAATAATTTATTTCAGAATTTTTAAAGGTTACTTTTGAGATTTATAGAAAGGTCTTTTTTAAGATGTTGGTTATCTGAAAAGGTAATTGATAATCAAAAAGAAGGCTCTCTAAAAGAACGCATGACAACAAAATAGCAGGTTGTTATTGTTATTTCAACAATTATAATAATAATTATAATAAGAAATAGTAATTGTAAATAAAAATCGTGTCGTGTTGTTGGAGGATTAGGGGTTTTATTTTCTTGCGTAATTCTAATAGTGAAATAAATCAATTCAGATTCATAAGAAAATCCAGATGTATCATTGGCATATAATTTTATATTATGTCGCCCATTATCAGGCATAGGTAGTGTTATAAATCCGTTAATTTTTTCAATAGGTTGTTTATCTAATGAATAACCAATCCAATCAAGATTAGTTCTATTTATAAATTGTAATAATAGACCTTCTTTCAAATTTTCACCAATTCTGTAATTATCCCAAGAATAACTTAATGCATCAAGATAGTATTGATAATTAGCCTCCATTGTATTTGTTTGAAAACTAATCCTATTAATTTGGGAGGGAGAAGAAAAAAAATTGCATGTTCTATTATACTCACTATTTATAGATATAAATACTGAATTATAATCACAATTAAACTCAATTCGTATATGATACCAGGTATAAGGATTTACTGGATTGATGTTATGATAATTTCCATCCCAAAACTGCAAATACTGAAAAATACTTACCCATCTAAGTTGAAATACAATATATTTATTATCAAAGAAATTTAAAGAGAAAGAACCTTTATCTGTATCGCCCATAGCCCAAAATTCTAAAAATCCCGATGTTTGATTTTCAAACGACTTAGATATGCTAACTGTATTGTTGGGATCATTATCTTGAAATTCAATTATACTTTTGTGATTAGCCACTTCCTCAATAACTTTTACAGAAGTTGAACCTCCTTCTATAAAATCCCATTCTGATGGTGGATTTCCTATTTTATCGTTATCAAAACTATAAGTACCGGGATAATAACCCTTCATATAATCAACATAAGTGGTATTTATTGGATTAATTAACTTAAGTTTAATATATTCATATTTTACAAGAAGTATATCATTCGCACCATTTCCATAACTATTTGTTCGCCCAATACAATAAATATTCGATTTAGAATCAAAACATAAATTTAAAAATTCGTCGTTATTCTCTTCTTTCCAAAGTATCCTCCAATCAGGATTGTATAATTCATCACCATGTATTAGAATGGCATCAACATCATTACTCCCATATTCTCTATAAAAATTTGTTTTACCAACTATATATGGATCATCAGAAGGATCGAAGATTATTTTATACAAACAATTACCATACTCACCAATAATACCCCAAATATACTCAGTTATATAATTCCCCTCAGAATCATAAATCACTAAAAAAGCCATTCCACTAGAAGTGGGATGACCAAATGTTTTACCTATAATATACACATTACCATTAGTAGTAGTAGCAACTCCTTCAGAGTATTGACTTGCCGGACCTGACCAATTTTGCTGCCATTGAAGATGTCCCGTTGTATTATATTTAGCTAGATATACATCTCTCTTGCCTTCTTCGGAATCTATACTTCCTGAAGAACCTGTAATATATAAATTATCATTGGAATCAATGTGAATATCTCCTACTCCATCATATTCACTTCCACCCCAAGTTAAATTCCATTGTTCTATCCAATTATTGTTGAATTTCACAATAAAAACATCTCCATCAGTATCCCCATTACTTTCAGTTTCTCCCGCTAAATAAAAGTTATTCATAGAATCCATAGCAATCCCAATTGCATTATCATAGTTAGCTCCACCCCAAGTCATATTCCATTCTTGAGCACCATCTACATTATATTTTATAATTACCGCATCTCCTTTGATATCACCATAATTTTTTGTGACTCCAACAACAAAGATATTATCATTTGCATCAATAATAATATCATAAGCTAAATCATCCTCACTCCCTCCCCAATACCTTTTCCATTGTTGATCTCCTGAATTATTATAACGAGCTATAATTATATCTCTATTTGTACTTGAACCCGTGATATCCTCCCAACCTGCTACATAGATATTATCCTGACTATCCATAGCAATACCTTGAGCAAAGTCATTATAAGCCCCCCCTATTGTTATATTCCAGTCTAATTTGAAATCATCAAATGCACTATTACTAAGAGAAAGATTATTTATCGAAATTTGGTCCAAATGATTGCTATTTAAGGTAGTTTTTGAAATTAAGCTTTTTTGATGAATTTGTATAACAAATAAAGGCAAATTGAAAGATAAAATTAGTATAGCGAATAATAATAATTTTATGGACCTGTTTATGTTTCTTCGCAACGATTTACCCTTTTTTTAAATTCTATCTCTATATATACTTATTTAATATTTAAATATATCATTAAAAGGGAAAGCTTGTTTTGATATGATATTTGAAATGTATCATAATTTATGTAAATACTATTTCATTGAATCTATCAAAGTTCGATGTGAACGAGAGAATCGATTTGATTCTAACTCAAAAAGATTCAGTTCGCGTATTTAAATCAAATAAAATTGGAAAAAGATAAATTGCAATTTTAAAATAATCCTAAGAACTCAAAGATTAATATTATTTTATAAATTGGAAAAAAATAAGTATCCCCAATTAATGATACCTCCAATTAATAGCGCAATTGCTATTTCCATAACCGCAATCTTCAATGCATATTTCCAATTAGTTTGTTTAGCGATAATTATTATAGTAGCAAAGCATGGTATATATAACATAGTAACCAAGCTAAATACAACCATTTGAATCGGAGATAATAAAACTAAGAGAGGAGTTTGTAGGTTTTCGGCAAAAAGGGCTAAAAGGACCAAGGTTAATTCTTTCCGTAAAATTCCATATATGAGAAAAATTCCTGTAGCTGCTGGTAACCCTAACCAAAATACAGAAATAGGTGATAATACTAAATTCACTGGTTCTAAAGCATTAAAAATTAAAAGAATCTCTAATAAAATTCCGAGGATAATTATTATTGGAAGCGCCTTGAAGATAAATTCTTTTGATCTTAGCCATGTCTGCTTTAAAATCACTTTAAAGTTTGGTGCTCGGTACTCATGCATTTCCATTATTAATTCCGTACAAGTTCCGGGCATCGTCTTGTTTAATATTTTTCCTACAATTAATATTACTGAGAAATTTATTATGAATAATACAATTACCCATTGCAGACCTAAGTACCTACCAACTAAGCCCATGACGACTGTTAGTGTCGCAGCGCATGGGATCAGTGATGTAAGTACAATGGAGATCTTTTTTTCTCGCTCAGTTTCCATAATTCTGCAACCCGCACATGCAGGAACATTACACCCAAAACCTAATATCATCGGGATAATTGTTTTACCGTGGACTCCGAGAGTATGCATGATTCTATCCATTAAAAACGCTGCTCTTGGTAAGTAACCAGAGTCTTGAAGAATCTCTATAATTAAGAAAAAAGGTATAACATAAACTAACACACCACCAACAGCTCCTATTATTCCTCCCATTCCTCCATCCCATAAAATTTTAACTCCTAATGAGTTATCTCCAAATATTGAGTAGATTCTTTCACTCCAAATTCCATATGCATTGTCTAATAAACCTCCGAAGAAATTTCCAGTTGAAAAAGTAAACATATATATTCCCAAAATGACTAATATTAAAATTACATAGCCCAATATAGAATGAGTGGTTAAATGGTCTAATTTTTCCGCAAGAGTTTTTTTCTTTAGTTGTTTTTCAGGTTTAAGAATTATAACTTGATCTACGACTTTTTTAATATTATTATAGATTTCGGAAGATATCACGGTGCTAATATCTTCTCCGTGAATTTCTTCTATTTCTTCACGATATCTTGTTGCATTTTGGATAATGTTAGTGGAATTTTCGTTAATTGTAAATAAATTCTTGATTTCCTCATCATCTTCCAAGAGTTTTATTGCTAAAAATCTTGCAGGATAATGTGAATTTGTTATCTGGTTGGAACTTTTAATCTTACTTATTAATTTTCCAATTTTATCTTCAACTTCTTTCCCAAACGAGAGTATTTCAGTTAAATCAGGAAATTTGAATTCAGTTTTTAAAGACGACCATGATTTTACTTTTTCATGGATATGTTCCTTCCTATAATAATGATGTGAATGATGTCTACCACTTTCAAGTTCTCCTTCAATATGATGTGAATGAGGATGGCGATACACAACCATCTCAATTGCTTCCTCAAGGAGCTGATGGACACCTACACCATGGACAGCGACTATTGGTAATACAGGTAATTTAA
This sequence comes from Candidatus Thorarchaeota archaeon, assembly GCA_048882645.1. Taxonomy (GTDB): domain Archaea; phylum Asgardarchaeota; class Lokiarchaeia; order Sigyniarchaeales; family SOKP01; genus Loki-b32. Next base: position 14,057 of record JBHLRJ010000040.1, on the reverse strand, counting down.
AAATCTCTTCTAATTTTTTGAAATCAATGTCTATATTTCTCTTATGTAAAATATCCATCTGATTTACAGCGAGGATCATAGGAATTTTTAATTCTAACAATTGAAATGTGAAAAATAGATTTCGCTCGAGGTTTGTTGCATCGATAACATTTATAATTAAATCAACCTCCTCAGAAACAATAAACGCTCTACTTACGATTTCTTCTAATGAAAATGTTGATAATGAATATATTCCAGGCAAATCTACGATATTGAAATGGTAGCCTAAAAAATCTAAATAGCCTTCCATCTTCTCGACAGTTTTTCCTGGCCAGTTTCCTATAGTCTGTGAGAGTCCTGTCAACTGATTAAATATGACAGATTTTCCTACATTAGGATTACCAGCTAGAGCAATATTAATACTTTCTTTATATTTACCTTTTTCTCTTTCTTTGGATTTACTTGGTAAATGACAACTCATATTAGTGCCTTTTATACCTACCCTTCAGGTTTAAAATGTTAATTTCTTAGATTAATTCACATTGTTCTTGGCATCGAACAATGATCTTACTTGCTAGACCTCTACCAATTACCAGTGAAGTTCCTCTGACTATTATTTCAAGAGGTCCTCGTAATGGTGCAGATCTTTTCTTTATAATTTGTACGCCAGGTACTATCCCTAAATTAGCAAGTCGTCTTTTTGCTTTAGATCCAGCGTTTACGCTTATAACTGTAAGAATTTCTCCTTTATCACAATCAGTTAAGCATTTTATTAAAGATGTTTGAACTTTTTTTTCCTTAACTTGATTATCAGAAATAGAATTGATTATTTTTTTTTCACCTGTTAATAAATGCTATCACTATATCAAATAATTTTTCTTTGTTTTTAAATTTAGGCATAACAAATTATAAATAATTTATTTTCAATATCAATGATTTAAGTAATATTTGAGTATAAATTTGCAACTAAATTATAAATATTTAATACTTAATATAATATTTATTATCTCAAGCTTAACAATCCTTACTTAAGTTAGAAATAAAGTGAATAGAACGACAAGAACTATTTTAATTCATTAAAATAAAAAGATAAAGAACCCATTAAATTATTATAATCTCAAATTAATATAATTTGAAAAAGGAAAAATGGAGGAGAAGATTAAAATTTTTTTTTATTGTAATTTTTTTAGGTAGCATGCGTTGATTGAATTTTTTAATCTAAATTTTAACTAACTACTCTCGATTTCCATTGTTTCTAACATTTTAGGCACAATCAGTTCACCTAATTTTTTTATTTTCAATGTAAATTCTGTTACTAATTCTGCAAATTGATTTCCTTCACTTGCTGAAATAGCATGAATCATAATTCTTTCTTCTTCTATTCCAATCATCTTTAATGAATTTTTCAGATGGTCCATTCGAAGATAAGCGTTTTCATTTCCTCTTATATAGTGACAATCACCTAAATGACAGCCCGCTATAAATACACCATCAGCCCCTTTTAGAAAGGCTTGTAATATAAAACTTTTAGACATACCACCAGAACACATTATTCGAATGACTCTTACATTTGGAGGATATTGATATCGACTTACTCCTGCTAAATCTGCTCCTGCATAACTGCACCAATTGCAAAGAAATGCGACAATACGTGGCTCTTTGCTCGTATCTAAATGTTTGGTAGCTTCTTTTATCATCGGGTCGATTTGGGGCTTTCCAAAATGACTCATTGTAATTGCAGAAGCAGGACATTCTGCCATACAGGTTCCGCAACCCATACAAATAGCTTTTATCACGTGTGCTTTATAATAATTAGATGTATATAATCCTATCTGTTTATTAGTTTCTATTAGTTCTATTGCGTTATAAGGACATATTTCGATACATCTACCGCATCCAATGCATTTATTTTCATTTATTTGAGAAGTAATACCTTCTGTTTTAAATATATCTTTAGATAATATTGTAACGGCTCTAGATGCCGCTGAATTTGCTTGAGATATACTTTCTCTTATACTTGCTGCTCCATGTGCGGTGCCACATAAAAAAATACCATTAGTCGCAAAGTCAGAAGGTCTTAATTTTACATGAGCTTCTAAAAAGAAGTTGTCCTCATTTAGAGGAACTTTTAACATCTTGGCTAACTCCAAATTATCTTCAGGAGCAATTATACCTGTACTTAAAACAGTCATATCTGCACGAATCTTAAGATTTCCTATATCTCTTCTATATAACAGATTTAAAACCTTATCGTCTTCTATTTCGATTTGGGGTGGTTTTTCTTTATCAAATCTAATAAAAAGAATTCCTTTTTCTCTTGCTAAATTATAATATTTTTCTTTAAATCCATAAGTTCGAATATCTCTGTATAATATGCTTATATTCAAGCAGGGATTTATTTTTTTTGCTCTCAATGCGTTCTTAACAGCTTCAGAACAGCAGATTCTACTACAGTATAGATGTTCATCATTTCTAGAACCAATACATTGAATCATAACCAAGGAATTTAATTTTTTTATTTTTTCTTCATTTGTAAAAAGAATTTTCTCAAATTTTGATTGAGTTATAATTCGGTCAGTTTGACCAAATGGAAAATCTCTACCCTTTGGCTCGTATTCTTTTGCTCCTGTAGCAACGATTATTATACCATGCGTAAGGCTCTTCCTTTTTTTCTCTTTACTAAAAGTAATATCTGTTGTGAAATTTCCTATATATCCACTAACAGAGTTAATTTTAGCTTCAAGAAAAACATTTATATATCTATGATTGGTAACCTTTTCTATTAATTCTTGAAGAAACTTTTGCAAATCATTATTTTCTAAGGTTTCATAAATATTTCTAGCAAATCCTCCCAATTGCTCATTTTTTTCAACTAAAAATACTTCATAGCCTTGATCTGCAAGATTTAGAGATGCTGTCATGCCTGCAATTCCTCCCCCAATAATAAGTCCCTTATGGTTCATTTCTATTTCTTGTTCTTGTAATGGAATTAAGTTTCTAGCTTTTGATACAGACATTCTTACCAAATCTTTTGCTTTCTCTGTAGCTTTTTCAGGTTCATGCATATGTACCCATGAACATTGGTCGCGAATATTAGCTAAATCAAAAAGATATTTATTCAAACCAGCTTCTCTAATTGTTTCTTGAAACAATGGCTCATGTGTTCGGGGAGTACATGATGCAACTATTACTCTATTTAAATTATACTCTTTAATTTTTTTTTTAATGTTTTTTTGAGTATCAGCTGAACAAGTATATAGATTTCTTTCTACATATATCACATCTGCTAATTTACTTACATATTCAACAACTTCAGGAATATTTACAACGCCTCCGATATTAATACCACAATGACATATAAAAACACCTATTCTAGGGGGATCTCCATTGACATCTAATTCTTCAGGATATTCTTTTTCTGCAGCTAAGGTATCTCTCACATCAGATAAATAGACATTAACAGCTCCTGCTGCAGCGCTTGCTTCAACCACCGTTTCTGGAACATCCTTCGGTTCTGAAAACATACCACATACAAAAATTCCTTCTCTTGAGGTTTTCACTGAAGAAAATGGATTTGTCTTGCAAAAGCCATATTCATTTAATTCAATATTCAATTGTTCAGCTAATTCTTTAGCTTTATGAGGAGGTTGTGCTCCAACTGCAAGAACTATAAGATTAAAAATCTCTTCAACAACTTTTCCATTTTCATTTTCATAACTTACTTTAAGATCTTTTGTCTCTGGAACTTCTCGAAGGCGAGATATTCTACTACGAATATACCTCACACCATATTCCTCTTGAGCCCGCGTAATATATTTATCAAAATCTTTACCAGCTGCTCTAATATCCATTGAAAAAATGGTAGGTTCAACAATTTCCATATGTTCTTTAGAGATCACAGCCTCTTTAGCAGTATACATACAACACACAGAGGAACAGTATTCAACGCCGATGTTTTTATCTCTTGATCCAACACATTGGAGGAAACCTATTTTTATAGGGATAGTTCCATCAGAAGGACGAATTATTTTTCCAGAAAATGGTCCACTCGCACTTAAAATCCGTTCAAATTGTATGCTAGTAATAACATTAGTAAATTTACCATAACCATATGCCTGAAGATGTGAGGGATCATATTCTTCAAAACCAAGTGCCAAGATAACAGCACCCACGTCTATTTTTATAATTTTTTCTTTAAGTGTATAGTCGATTGCTTTTGCTTTACATACACCTCTACAAACTCCACAACCAATGCACTTATCTTTATCAATTGAGAAGACTAAAGGTACTGCTTGGGGAAATTTTACAGATATTGCCGATCTCCTTGAAAGTGCCTCGTTAAATAAATCAATTGCTTCGATGGGGCATGATTTGGCACATAATCCGCAGCCTGTGCATTTATTCGGATCCAAATATAATGGCGTTTGCCTAATTTCAACAGTAAAATTTCCTGGATTTCCTTCTATTTTTTCGATGTTTGCGTTTATCAAAATACTAATATTTTCGTGTCTTCCTGATGCTACTAATTTTGGAGCAAGTATACAAATTGCACAATCATTAGTAGGGAATGTTTTATCTAATTGAGACATGACACCACCTATACTCACACTTGATTCAACTATGAAGACCTTATAACCAGAATCAGCGAGATCCATTGATGCTTGGATGCCTCCGATTCCACCTCCAATGACCAAAACAGCACCGATCTTTTCCATTAGCTTATTTCCATAATTAATCGTAATTTTAGAATTTCTTCCATTTATTTATCAATTTGTGCAAAACAATTTAGCAAAGAAATAGGAATTTTCCAATAAAACATGCTAAATCAATTACTTTTATTTTATTATTTAACTCTTTATTATCCTCATTTAAATATTGCTCATTTAGATAACATTTGAAATGTGTTAAGCACTTTGGGCAAGGAACAATTAAATATTCTGCTCCTGTATTTATTGCTTCTTTAATACGATTTTCTCTTAATAATCGAGAATATTCGTTGCAGTTCATAAATCCTACAATCCCACAACAACTACTATCATCTCTAATATTTTCCATTTCAATTAATTCAACCCCAGGAATCATTTTAATTAGCTTTCTTGGTACATCATATAATTTTCCACCTAACCGTCCTAAACGGCAAGAATCATGATATGTAACTCTAATGGTTCCTCCTTGTGGAAATCTTACTTTTTCGAATATATTTTCCCTTAAAAAAAATTCCGAAAAATGCAGTATTTCAAAATTAAAATCCTTAATTACTTTTGGGTAATCATATTTCCACGTTCTATATCCCTCAGCGCATCCAACTATAATCGTTTTAACTCCAGCTTTCTTGTAAAGTTGAACATTGTATTCTGCTAACTTTTTAAAAGTTTCAATATCCCCTCTTCCCCAAAGCGCGTCATGACCGCAACATTTCTCATTTAAAACAACAGGAAATTTATCTGCTTCGTTTAATAAGCTTAATATAGTTCTTCCAGAGTCAGTATAATTAATTCCAAATTTATAAAGCATTTCTTGCATTAAAGGCATGCAACCTATAAAGTAAGCAATTTCACCAGATTCAGCTATTTTAATTTGAGTCCCTTCTAAAAAATCTAATTTATTTGGATGTAGAGATCTATTTGCTTGAATTTTTGGTATTATTTCGAAAATTCCATCATGAGTTTCACATTGACGAATTTTTGTTTTTTCTGTTTCATTATTAAAGGATAACTTTCGCAATTCCAAAATTAGTTCTGGAATTCTTACACCTACATTCTCTTGAGTCATTGGACAATAAATTGTACATTGACCACATGTAAGGCAATCCCAGATATTATGATTTTTTAAGGCATCCTCTACTGATGATAAAATTAAATCTGTTACTAAATTACGCGGAGAAAAAATGCCTAAATGAGATAATGGACATACCATGTCACAACGATTGCAACTATAGCAATAATTTACCATACTAATTACATTTTGAAGTACATCTCCAGAAGTAGGAAGGTTAGGTCGATTAATAGATTTCATGTTCAGAATATCATTTTTTAAATCGACAATTATTTATCATCATAGAATTCAAAATATCCACATTTAGAACATTGATAACCGCTAAAAGAGGATCTACGTCTATATATATAATCTCTATTTTCTATTGTTGAACCACATTTAGGACAAATTTCTTTATTTTTTTTTTTCTCTTCTATTAACATAAATTCCTCCATCATCTTGTTCAACCTTTTTAGTGTATATTATAATAATTATTGATATTTTTTTGAAAAAGCTTTTTAAGATTATTAACTCCCATGACAAGAATTGTAATCATAATATAAAAATATTTACATTTCATGTTGGGATTCAATTATCTATTTTATAGATATCGAATGTTTTTTTGTGATTTATAGATTTTGTTTTCTATTATGGTGATTTGCATGATCAGAATAAGTAATATGAATTATTGATTATAGATTTTTTTAGTAATTTTTTTTAATATATGTTAAGATTTAATGCAAAAATCTAACTATAAAATCTATTACTGATATTCTTTAGCTCTTCTTAAGAAGTATTTTTTAAAATAAAATTTCTGTGCAAAATTCTTATATAATGGTAAATTTAATGCTCTACACAAGATATACAAGGATCAAAAGCCCTAATAATTGTCTGAATATTCTTTTTGACTAAATTTATATCGCCTGTTTTATTATATAATCCTCGAGCATATTTTACCATCATTTCATTTATAATTGGAATGTTAATTTCAGTTGGTATAAAGATTTTTGCCTTCTTAATCAAATTATTATCATTTACATAATAATGATGTAATAGCATACCTCGAGGGGCTTCAATTATGCTTATACCTTCTGAATATTTCAAATTGTTCAAAGAAGGGAGTGATATCCTATTATTTAACACAGGTTCTTCTAAAATTTTCAATGCTCGTTTTGTTTCAAGATACATTTCTATTAATCTAAGAAAATTAGCAAATAAAACACTATTTTGCCAAGTTTTATCAAAATTTTCAAGGTAAATGCTAATATTATCAAATTCATAATTATTCGTTATTTTACATCGTGAAATAGGGCCAACTAAAAATGATTTACTTTTATCAAAATGGAAATCAATCCCCCGTAAGTTAATATCTTTATCAAAATAGGAAGAATAGTTCTTTTCCTCGAATTCAATTAAATTTCTTTCATTTTCTTTAATCTTTAAGGTCCCTCTATACCTATCAAAATTACCAAAATTATTTAAAGCCATATACAATACATTGGGGAGATTATATTCTTTGGGAGGAGAAAAATTGGAGAATAGATCAATAAATTTCTCGATAATCCATTTTAAATTGATCGCAGCTTTTTCAAAATATTTTCGACCTGTAGATATGCTTTTTCGAGATGGAGAATATATGACTCCTCCAGGAATTAGTGTAATCAAATGAACAGACCTTCCACCAAAAATTCTTTCAATCTCGTTACCAATGTTAATTAATTCATACATATTTGTTGTTAATTGCGGATCATATCTAATTAAATCGTAAGGAGTAAATTTTTTATGGCTAATTTTAAAAATTTGAAAAAGATCGGGTAAAGATTGGAAGAAAAAATGCATAGAATGTGATTTTATTAATTCTCCAAGGAGTATTATATTCCTCAAAAGAATAGATTGTTCTGTTATCGATATATCAAATAAATTTTCTATTGCTTTACAGCTAGCAATTGTTTGAGAGGCAAAACATAATCCACATACCCTAGAGACAATTTTAGGAGCATCAAGTAGCGCTTTTCCAACTAAAAAATTTTCAAATCCTCGATTTGACCCAATATCGAAGTCAACATTTGAGATTTCATCATTTTGAATTAAAATCTTCACATTTCCATGGCCCTCAACACGAGTACATACATCTACAATTTTTAACAATTCTCTCACCTTTTTAATTCTGGTTTTGAAAAACGATAAAATATTCCTTCATAATTTTTTAATTCCTTAGAAAGTTTGACTAAACTTAAAAAATTAATGATATTTGAGGTAAAATCTTTTGAAACTGGACCCATACACCCTTCACATGGAATTCCAACTTTAATACATATATATTCACATCCCTCGCGAGTTATTGGACCCAAACAGAGTATACCTTTTTTTAAAAAGCATTCTAAATTTTCTTCACCAGAAACAATTTCCTCAGGATTAGGATTTATTTTAATTATAGCTGTATCTAAATTGTTTTGCATATTTTCTCTTAACGGACAATTAGCACACATTACTTTTTTAGATAGGTTTATTTCTTTATTTTCTATTAATCTAATTAAAATATTTCCTAAAAATTTAGAGGGAGGGGGGCATCCTGGAATAATTCCATCAATTTCAATATAATTCGAGATTGGTTTTATTTCCTTTGAATTTGAAAGGCTTAGAATCCCTCCAAAAGCTGCACATGTTCCAAGAGCATAAACTTTTTTAGCATGTGTTCTAATTTCTTTAAGTAGACTAATTTCCGAGTCTTTAGAAATACAACCCTCTACTAATGCAATCTCACAATCTTCAATTTTATCAGCATCTGAAATAAAAGGAAAGTAAATTACTTTTGTCCTTTCAAAGAATTGAGGAAAAATATCTAAAGACATCAATGTTGAGATACAACCACTACACGATGTTAAAGAAATTATAATAACTCTAGGCTTCAAATTTGATCTCCTCAACCAATTGATTATAAAATTTATTCACTATTTCAGCAAATTTACTCCCTTCAACAGCATTCATGTGCTCGAGAATAACACGATTACTGTATTTCGATCCTAAAATATTTCTTAATAATTTGATTTTATTATTGATTCTTTCAATTCCATCAAGGTATCGACATGCGTTTCTATTACATCCAATAATCATAACACCATCAAATCCTCTTTCAAATGATTTAATTATAAACCTTGTATCAACACGACCGGTACAAGGAACTTTCACTATGAAGATATTAGGATTATAGGGAATTTTTTTAAGGCCGGCATCATCTGCTGCAGCATATCCACAAGAACTGCAGCAAAAAGCTATTATTTTTGGATTTTTCTTGTACTTTGAAATTACATCTATTGTCTTAAGAATCTTATCAGATGTGTCTAAATTTAAATCTATTGCATTAGATGGACAGACACTTACACATGTACCACATCCTTTACATTTAAATTTATCAATGCTTATTTTTTCAGATTCAATTGTTATTGCATTATATGAACAAGTTTTGGCACATAAACCACATAGACCACATTTTTCCTCATTTATTTCTATTCCACTAAACTCTGCTATTAAGTAATCTTGTGAAAGTAATGAGATCACTTTTAACGCAACTTTATTACTGGTGGAAATAGTTGAATTATAATCTAAAGGTCCGAATATAGTTCCAATCCCATATATTCCTGAAGCTAAGGTCTCTTCACTCATAAACCCATAATCGTCTAATGTAAAATCCATAGTTTTTCTTAATGCTTTTAGGTCTTTATTTGGAACTAATGCTAAATTTAATATAATTAAATCGCTTGGATATTCAAATGAGTCTGCGATGACAAAATTTTCATTATTTTTTTCAATTATATTAATTTTATTAACATAGTGAAATCGAGAGTCGGTGGAACTGAGTAAAAAATCATCATTTTCCTTGATTTTACTTAAATCATAAAAAATGTTTACAATACATTTAGGGTTTTTTAAATTTATGCTACTTAAATATTTTAGAGCAATTATGTCATGAAGCGTGTGTGAGTGATTAGGATTACCTACGCATTGAATAACAGAAATTCTCTTTGCTGGTTTTTTATCTGAGATTTTTATTAATTCTCCATTTGTAAACCCATCTGATGAAAGCATTCTTTCAAATTCAGGGGAAGTAATTATATCATTTTGTGGATTATAATGATATTGCTCCAAATCTGAGTATAAATCAGCACCAATTGCGATAACTTTCACACCTACTTTAATCCTAATTTTTTCTTGTTTTTGACCAAGATCAATTGCTTTATTAGCGCAAACGCGTTCACATATCCTACAATTCAGACAATTTTTTATATCTTCTATATCAATTATAGGAGCATAAGGATAGGAATGTATAAATGGGATATAAATGACTTTTCTATTAATTAAACCAAACTCATATTGATTTGGTTTTTCTATTCTACATACATCTATGCATTGTTTACAACCAGTGCATTTTTTTGCATCTACAAAACGGGGTTTTTTAATTAAATCAATCGTAAAATTACCAACTTCTCCAGATACACTTTCGATTTCGGTGTTAGTTAATATTTTTATATTTTTTTCATTTACTAATTCAGCTATCAATTCTGAAATGAAACAAATAGAGCAATCACCAATTTTATAGATTCGATCCCATCTAGCTACTTTTCCTCCAATTGTTGGCGATTTTTCAATAAGATATACTTCAATTCCTGCTCGTGCTAAATTAAGTGCGAGCGTCATACCTGCAATTCCACCACCTATAATTGCGCAACTCTTTTGCACTTCAACTCTTTTAATTTTTACGTTCTTCTGAAGAATCACACGCTCAACAGCAGCTTCAATCAAGAATTTTGCTTTTTGTAGAATAAGTGCTGGATCTATATTATCCACTTTAAACTGGTGAACCCAACAACAATGTTCTCTAATATTAGCTATCTCAATGTTTACTCGTTCAATAGCACCTTCAAAAATCCGTTCAAAAATATGTTGATGTGTCTTAGGAGAGCATGCAGCAATAACAGCCTTGTTTAAAAAATTATCTTTAACCCATTTTGCAATCTCGTCAAAATTTTTCTGCTGACATAGATTTTCAAAAACCTTCACAGAAACAACATTTTTTAACTTATATACATAGTTTTCAACAGCGTTTATATTTATAACATTTGATATTTCCGCATTACAATTGCAAATAATAACCCCAACTCGACTTATGTCGCTTCCTTTTGAGTCTAAATATTCCTCAATATCTTCTCCTGATAAAATCCTTTTGTTAATATTTAGTATTTTAAGAACTCGCTTTCCTTCTTCTGTAAGAAAATAAGATTTATTATCTTTATCTATTAGGGATCCAATTTTTTTAAGATGGAAATTTAACTGTCCTGTTGTTTCTAAACCAAGTCTTCCCATTAAATCAGTATAGGGAATGTAGCCCTCATTTTCTAAAAGGAGTAATATTTTTCTCCTAAATGGATGAGACAATATTGAATATATATCCATTTTTTGAATCCATCTCTTTTCATCATTCTTAAACTCGATTTTTAATTCTTCTTAAATTAAAAAAAATTTAATTAAACTTGATTTAAAATGCTTAATTATTATCAATTACAGAAGTTAAAGAGGGAGATTTCACTGCTATCATTTTATTATTCATAAAGTTTCCAAACCGATTAATCTTATATTGACAGAATTGAGTAAGTTTCTCTTTCATTTTATTCTTACTTGTTTTATCCATGCTTAGAGATTTAATCACTCTCAAATCTATTGCTTTTCTAATAATATTTGCTCCTTTTTTAGTACGAGTAATTACTGTTGTAAAATTATCTGGAGAACCTAATCCTCCAAATGAGATATCAGCATAGATGTTCGTAAAATCACTACAAGCAAGGCAAGCAGAACGCATATAATGCTTTAGCTTCTCAAAGGGTATATGGATTATCCTATCAGCAGCTTTTTTATTTTTTAACTCTATAATTAAATCTTCTTTAATATTTATTTTTTTTATATCAGCGAGTTTTATCTTGAACTTTTTTTGAAATGTCTCCATTCTAAGCTCATCAAAAAAGAAATTCTCATAGCAAAATAATCCTAAACAGAGTTCAATATTCTGCGAAGGAATAATACCTAAACTTTGCATACATCTAATTGTGTAAATCTGACAAGGTGTTCCAACTACAGCTAATTTTTTAAATTTGTAATGTCTTAATTGTGGAATTGAATGTGTGTATGTGTGGAACTTTTGAATTTCATTTAGTTGTGAGGATAAGTCCAATCTGATACCTGATGCTTCTATTAAATCCTCTTTACTTCTAGCGATTGTTGCTTCTCTAGAAAAGGGACCTTTTGATTTTGCAACGATTGCCCCATCGATCAATTTCTTTTCTAATAAATAGTTTATTATTGAGTTCACTACACCCCCATCTGTTCCATGTTTTAAGAAATCTTTATCTGTGGCTTGACATGAGTATATGTTATCATAAAATCCGAAAGGTATGGCAGAAAAATTAGTAAAATTATAAACTTCATTGAGATTATCATCTAAAACATGAGTCTGTGGGCAGATCAAGTAACAGATTCCACATTCGAGACATTTCTCCTCATTTACATATCTTGGAGGCGAATTAGGCTCAACCATATCAATAACCTTTTCTTCAATTGAATTACAAAAGCTAACACAACCTCCACATTGTTGGCATATACCTAAGTTATGAACTTCTTCAATTAAATCTTTAAAAGTTTTTACCCTCTTTATTAGAAATCACCAAATATTTTTATTAATTTTAATAATATTTTTGACTATTTTGATTAACTAAATGGTCTCTATGATAATAATAGTTGTCGAAGTATATAAGTATATCTTTTTTTGCATATTTAATGATCTTAATAAGTAATTGTTTTTTACTAATTATTAATATATATTGTAAGAAAAATGATAAATCTATTTTGAATTTGGATCAAAAATGGATCTGAGTCATTCATTAAATTAAAATTTGATAAAAAAATTTGTCAAATGATTTGATATTTTTCTTATCAGATTTTTTAAATTTCTGCCACCTCATTATTTGGTCGGTATATTATTACCTTTTTGTAAATTTTATCTTTTTTTAAATTTGAAAACAAAAGATTTTATTTTAAAAAGTAATTGGTGATGCTTTAAAAAGGTGGATTTGATGTCTGAAATACAGACCAATGTTAAGATCGGAGTATATATCTGTAGATGAGGAGTAAATATTGGTGCTGTAATCGATTGCGACATTGTTAAAAATTATGTTGAATGCCTTAGAGGTGTCTCAATTGTTAGAGTTAACGATTTTACTTGTAGTAATCAATCTCAAAATCTTATTAAGAACGATATTTTAGATTTAGATTTGAATCGAGTTGTAGTCGCGGCATGTACGCCAAAAATTCATGATTCCACCTATAAAGCAGTTTTAGTTGAAGCAGGATTAAGCCCATATTATTTTCAGATGGTTAATCTGCGAGAACAATGCTCATTTATTCACTCTAAGGATAATAAAAAAGCTACTGAAAAAGCTATAAGATTAATACAAGCAGGGATAAATCGCGCACGGGAATTAGAGATTATTAATTATAAAAAAATTCCAGTGGAAAGAGCTGTTTTAGTTATTGGTGCCGGAATTGCAGGAATGAATGCCGCTTTAGATTTAGCAAATCAAGGGATGCCCGTGTATCTAATTGAAAAAGAAGCTACAATTGGCGGAAAAATGGCACAATTAGATAGAATTTACCCAACTGATGATTGTGCAATATGAGTCCTCGCCCCTATTATGGTAAACACTTCAAAGCATCCAAATATAGAATTGTTTACATATAGTGAGATTATTGAATTTAGTGGCATTCCTGGTAATTTTCATATTAAAATACAGAAAAATCCTCGTTATGTTAATGAAAAAAAATGTACTGGTTGTGGTATATGAACTACAAAATGTCCAATTAAAATCCCGAATGAATTTAATAGAGGTATTGGTGAAAGAAGTGCAATTTACATACCTTTCCAGCAAGCAGTGCCAAAAGTTGCTTTAATTGATAAGAATGTATGTATAGAATGTAAAAACTGTGAAAAGAATTGTCCAGCAGAAGCTATTGATTTTGAACAAGAGCCAGAATTAATCGAATTAAGAGTTGGAGCAATTATTGTTGCTACTGGATGGGATGAATATCCTATTATGAAATATAATGATTATAAATATGGCATTTTTCCTAACGTAATTACACAAATAGAGTTAGAACGAATGTTAAGTCCAATTGGCCCAACAGGTGGTCATTTATGTAGGATTTCTGATGGAAAAACCCCAAAAACAGTAGCTATGATTCAGTGTGTAGGATCGAGAACCTTAAAAGGAAATCCTTAT